>JAZDMC010000078.1:0-9988 GCA_043801325.1 Candidatus Woesearchaeota archaeon
GAGAGGTTACCAAGTTGCCCAAGAAGTAAGCTCTTACTCTTTAGTTGAATTAGCAAGAAGAGCTGCTCCAATAATGAATGAAAATGGAAGTATAATAGCTATGACATATTATGGTTCTGTTAAAGTTACACCTAATTATAATATAATGGGTGTTGCAAAAGCTGCTTTAGAGGCTTGTGTAAGGTATTTGGCGAATGATGTCGGAGAAAAAGGCATAAGAGTCAATGCAATCTCTGCTGGACCTATAAAAACTCTTGCAGCATCTGGAATTACTGGTTTTGATACTATGCTGCAGCAAGCGCAGGAAAAAGCACCATTAAAAAGAAACATAGATGCAGATGATGTTGCTAATATGGCATTGTTTTTGTGCTCTGATATGTCTAAAAACATAACTGGCCAAGTAATTTATGTTGATGCCGGCTATAGTATTATGGGGATTTAGAACGTTTTTGTCAAATACACAAACGGATACATATCCTTAAGCTTGAAATATGCTTCTCTTGCTGTGTAAATGCTGTCATAGATTCCTATAATTGTTGGGCCAGAACCAGAAACTAAAGAATTCAAAGCATCAAATTTCTTAAGATTGGCTTTTATTTCCCTTACTATTTTAAGCTTCTTTTCTATTATCGGATCAAAATCATTATACAGGTTTTCTGATATTTTTTTAATGTCTTTTTTGTTTACTGCCTTTATTAATTCCTTGATGTTTGGAGTTTTTAATTTGCCTTTGTTTTTGTCAAATTGCTTATAAGCCCATGCTGTTGATACATTAATTCCTGGATTTACCAAGACAATATTCATAGATATAGATTTTCTCAATGGTTTTATTTTATCTCCAATACCTTCGACTAATGCACTTTCTCCAACAACAAAAAAAGGAACATCAGAGCCTATCTCAGATGCGATAGCTATGAGCTTTTTTTGAGCAAGGTCAAGCTTCCATATTTTGTTTAACGTAACTAATGTATTTGCAGCATTTGAGCTTCCTCCACCAAGGCCAGATGCCAAAGGAATGTTTTTTTCAATGGATATTTTTATTCCTTTCTTGACATTGAATTTATTTTTTAGTAAAGAAGCAGCTTTATAGGCAAGGTTATTTTTGTTCTCTAAATCCTTGTTATTGCTTTCTATTACTATTTTGTCTTCATTTAGGCCTTCAAAAGAAATATTATCGTGCAGCTCAATTTGCTGCATTATTGACTGTATGTTGTGGTAGTTGCTTTTCAGCTTTTTACCAATTTTTAAGTACAGATTTATTTTTGCATAGGAATTAAGCAGCATAATTAATCAGATATTCTTTAATATATTAATGTTGCTGATTATTTAAGAGTCACAACAGCAAGGCATTGCATTCCTAATCCTTTACCAAATTCTGTCAGTTCTTCTCCAGAAGTTACAGCTACGCCTATATTTTCTTTTTTTGTCTTTAAGAGTTTAGATAAGGATGTTTTAATCTTCCCTATGTGCTCATCTATTTTTGGGTTTTTACCTTCAAGCATTATCGCTACATTGTTAATTTTAAAGCCTCTTTCTTTTACCTTTTCAAGAATAAATTCCACATATTTTTTGCTGTCAGTAATCCCCTTTTTGCACATATCATCAGCATAAAAACCTAATGACTTATATCCGATTGCAGTGCTTAGGGCATTGAATAAAGCATGTAAAATGACATCACCATCAGAATTTGCATCAAAACCAATTTCATTTTCTATTTTAGATCCTCCCAACACTAACTTTTTATTTTTATCATTGGAAAACTTATGTGAATCCAGGCCAATACCAATTCTTGAGGCATTAGCCAGTTTATTTGCATAAGCCAAATCATGAGTATCAGTAATTTTGATATTTTCCCTTGGGCAATAAACAATCTTTACACTTCCGCCAATTCTTTCAACTAAACTTACATCATCAGTTCCATAAAACTTGTCTTTGTAAGCGCGTTCAAAAGCCTTTTTTGCAAGGAAATATTTCATTGCCTGCGGTGTCTGTACTTGCCATACAAGCTTCCTATCAATAGTTTGCTTTACAAATCCATCGTCTACAACCTTAATTGTATCTTTTGCTGGAAAACCAACAACAACAGCACCATATTTTTTTGTTGCGCTTATGCAGTTATTTATTGTAGCTTCATCAACAAAAGGATTTACTGCATTATGAATCAATACAATATCATCATTATTTGCTTTATCTATCGCTTTAATTCCGTTATATACAGAATCCTGCCTTTCTAAGCCACCATCAACAATCTTTACCACTTTACTGAACTTATTTGCCTTTACTATTGATTGGAATTTATTCCTGTCTTCAGGCCTTATGACCATAATTATTTTGTTGATATTCTTGCAGTTCTGGAATGTATTTAATGTATGATAAATTATCGGCTCTTTGTTTAATAAAAGGAAGAGTTTGTTCACTCTCTTGTACATACGTTTTCCTTTTCCTCCTGCTACGATGATTGCGATGTTCATTTTAGTTTTTTACCAAATAATAAGGCTTTATCCCCCATTGTTATAATAGTTGGGAAACTCATTTATTTCTTTAAGTAAAGCCTCTACAATATTCTCCTTAGAAACTTTACCAACAACTTCCCCGTTTTTATACAATAGATTAGTATCTTCCGGACCTCCTACAATTCCAAGGTCTGCTTTCTTACATTCTCCAGGGCCATTGACAGCACAGCCCATTACTGCAACATGTATTGGTTTTTTTATTTTCTCTGTTTTATTTTCAATTTCCTCAACTATTTTTATAACATCAATATTTGAGCGGGCACATGTCGGACAGCTTGTAACTTCTACACCATCTTTTCTTAATCCTAATGCTCTGAGGATTTTTTTGCCTGCTTTTATTTCCTCTTTTGGATTATCTGAAAGAGAAACTCTAATTGTATCTCCAATGCCTTCTGAAAGCAGTATCCCCATTCCAATTGAATTTTTTATTGTTCCTGGAAATTTGCTTCCTGCTTCTGTAACTCCTAAATGCAAGGGGTAATCGTTTTTTTTTGAAAATAACCTGTAAGCCTGCACCATACGAGGAACATCTGATGCTTTCAGTGAAACAATAATATCATAAAAATTTAGATTTTCAAGAATTTTAACATGTCTTAATGCACTTTCAACCATTGCTTCTGCAGTATAGCCATATTTTTCAAATAGCTCTTTTTCTAATGAACCTAAATTAACTCCAACTCTTATTGGTATTCCATGCTCTTTTGCAGCATTTACAACAAGCTTTATTTTTTCCTCATTTCCAATGTTTCCAGGATTGATCCTAAGCTTATCAACATATTTTGCTGCTTCTACTGCAATTCTATAGTCAAAATGAATATCAGCTACTAAAGGAATGCTTATGTTTTTCTTTATGTCTTTAAGCGCTTTAGCTGCTTCAATTGTTGGTGCAGAAACCCTTATTATATCACAGCCAAACTCTTCCATCTCCTGAATCTGCTTTACAGTTGCATCTACATCAGTTGTATCTGTATTAGTCATTGACTGCACGCTAATGGGAGCATCTCCACCAATATATAATCCCCCTATCTTAACCTTTCTAGTTTTACGCCTCATTGCAGCAAGTTAATCAAAAGCGGTTTAAAAAGATATTTGTTTGTAATACAATAAACTTTTAATACCTCATTAATATTTAATCTTAATATGCCCTCTCCAAATGAAGTATACATTAAATGTGATGAATTAGATAACATACCTAAGCCTAATAAAGAAAATTGGCTTTATGAGATTGAATTAGTAAAAAAAGAGCTTTCTTTGAATGCAAAAGTTCTCCAAGTAGGGTGCATGGATGGAACTAGAATAATGGCTATACTAAAAGGAAGGCCGGATTTGGTAATTACCGGTTTGGATATGGAATCTGGTATGATAGAACGCAGCAAAAAGAATTTGGATAAAGCAGGCCTAAAAGTACAATTTATTCATGCGGACATTACTAAGCCCTTGCTTGATTCTGGTTTTGACTATGTTATTTGCCTGAATAATACTTTAGGGTATATTCCTGAAGAACAAAAAGCAATTGAAAACATGAAAAAGATAGGTAAAAAAGTTATTCTTTCAGTATATGGAGAAAAATTTACTAATGAACTGGCTCAAGCATATTTTAAATCAATTAATTTGCAGCTAGTTAACATAGAAAAAAATATATTTCATACTAAAGAGTTTGTTAATGTTAAGAGATATACCAGAGAAGAAGTTGATAATTGGAAGGGAAAAATTATTGAAACACCTATTGGATACTTTTGTATCATAAACAAAAAATGAAGCACACCCTAAAAATAACTTTTCTATTAGTATTTGTTTTCTTCATAGCCCAGGTAATCGGGCTTTCTATAACTAATAAGTATATTGACCACAAAGCTATAGCTGAAATTGGAGAGGTTGCTTTTGAAGCTCTGCCTTATAGTTTAGAAAGGCCTGAAATACAAGAATCAACTTCTTACATATGGATAGTAGCTGCAGTTATAGCAGGAACATTATTATTGTTAATATTAATCAAGTTCAAAAAGTTTGGATTATGGAAACTCTGGTTTTTCCTTGCAGTTTTCTTTACAATGGCAATTGCATTTTCGGCATTTATTCCGCAAGCAATAGCAGCAATTTTGGCCCTTATATTAGCATTAATAAAAATATTCAAGCCAACAACAATAATCCAAAACCTTACAGAAGTTTTCATTTACGGCGGCTTAGCTGCCATATTTGTTCCAGTAATTAATCTTTTTGCAATGTTCATGCTGTTAATCTTGATTTCAATTTATGATATTATTGCAGTAAGGTACACAAAACATATGATAAAACTTGCAAAATTCCAGGCAAAAAGCAATATTTTTGCAGGGCTTCTAATCCCATACAAGGGTTTTGGGAAAAGGATTCCAGCAAAAGAGAAAGGTGTTATACTGAAAAAAGGCGGAGGCAATATAGCTGTTTTAGGCGGAGGTGATATAGGATTTCCACTTTTATTTGCAGGAGTTGTCATGAAAGATTTAATGCTTACTAACATAGAACTTATAGGATTTCTAAAGACATTAATAATACCAGTATTTGTAAGCTTAGCTTTGTTGTATTTATTGGTAAAAGGAAAGAAAGACAAGTTTTATCCTGCAATGCCTTATTTAACTGTGGGTTGTGTTATAGGTTACTTGATTGTGCTGTTATTGTGAATTTTCATAGGAGGTAAGATTTTTTAATTACATACTCCTAGTAATGATTCTATAGCGTATTGTAGTACTATGTAATGCTCATCCCATTTTGATGGTTATTTGAATAAGGACTTTGAAAGCTGAAATTGGTTTTAGCTCATATTTTTGATAATAAAGATTATTTCCCCAAATTTTCAGGACAAGAATTTATTTGCATAACAGAAATCTAGAAAAACCAAAAAATTTACATGCATGGCGCTGTTGAGTTAGGAAGAATCATCATCATCTTCAATTTTTCTATCCAGCTCATTAATCTTAGAAAGTTTTTTCTTTATCTCAAACAGCTCAGATTCTGCAGCTGATTTTTCTCGAAAGAGCCTGTCTTCCTCATTCATAAGCTCTTCCAACCTGGTTTCAACTTTTAGCATATCTTTCATATGCTCCTCAGCTTGATGCTCGGCTTCTTGAGTTACCTCAAGTTTGCTCTTCGTGTCTTTAAGCCTTTGCTCTATCTCTCCTTTTTTTTCACTCAACACTTGAAGCTGCTTCTTAAGTTCATTGATTGTTTCTGTCAATAATGTTTCTTTTTGAGTATCGGTTGTTTCATCCATCATTTTTTTGATTATAATCTTCTAATTTAAAAAGTTTATTATTTTTTTGCCTCTTTAAGCAGCTTTTCAATTTTGGCCTTATCTTCATTATAAGCGCGATCACTTATCAGACCAGATCCAAAACTATCTTCAAGCAATCTGAGCTGTTTTTTAAGCTTCTTCTCACTAAATGCCCTTATATTAGAACTTTTTTCCAATTCCTGTCTACGCTCTTCTTCTTTACCTTTGGTCTCTGGCTCTTTTTGTTGCTTTGCTTTTTGCCTTTCTTTTTCTCTTTGCTTTTCCAACTCTCTTTTCTCTTCTTCGGTCTTAATCAGACCAATGTCGTGCAATAAGTCAAACACCTTTTTGCTTGTAGCTTTGTTCTTCTCGTCTTTAACCTTATCTAATGGTTTTGCTCCTTCAATTGAGTCTTTTTTCCGAGCATATTTCTTGATTTCACGCAATATATAGACAAGAATAATCAACATAACCAACAACAAGAACCAAATAACATAATTTTCTTTAAAGCAGATAGAAGGAGACATAACAGCAGAATATGCCTCTAATATCTTTTCTTTTATTGAACTATTTAATAACAAAAGAGCAATAATAGCCAAGCCGAAAATAACTATAAGGCCGTTTTTAATTCCTAAATTTGAGATTTGTTTGTAAATCTTTTTAGTTTTTATTTTTTCCCGATATATTAAGATAATCACCGCTAATACCAATAAAATTAGTAGGGCGATTGGCAAGCAAGATGGGACTTTGATTATAGAAGGTTCTTCTACAACCTTAAAGGTATCGCTGCCGATTCCAACAACACCATTAAACGTTGCTTCTGCTGAAAAGATGTAATTTCCAGGTTTTGTATTTTGAGGCACGGTTAAGCTTTTGATAATGCTTGTCTGTGTTTGTACGGCAACAATAGTTGACTCAGAAACTATAGTCTGGCCTTCAGAATTTTTTATGGAATAGTCTACATTTACATCAACTTTTCCAACGTCCCTTAGATTGAACAGAGTTATCCCTGCAAAAACATCTTCTCCAGCAAAGACTTCTTCATAATCTTTAAGCAAGTCAACAGCCACACCAAATATTGGCTTTTCTAATTCATATTCTAAAATAATATTAATCTTGCTTTCAGCTCCATTAGCACTAACTATAATGTTGCCGCCATAAACACCTGATTTTTTCATGTCAAACCCAAATAGTATGATATTGACACTATATTTCTCTCCAGGGCCAAGCTCTATTTCTAACTCTTCTATGCCGTCTGGTGTTATTACAAAATCAGTCACTCCGCTAAAGTCAATGTTTAAGTTGAGTTTTTTTGTATCGACATTTGTGATTGTGATGGTTTTTTTAACTGTTTGATCCCCTATTAATTTTTCTTTTATTAGTGTCGGGCTTACCTCAAACCCAGTAACTACAACTTTAGGTATCTTTCCAGCTCCGGCTCCTCCGCCACCTCCTCCGCCACCAGCAGATGGAGCTGGGGTTGGTTCTTCTGTTGGAGGTGGAGCTGCAGCACTATTGAGTGTTATACTATCAGATGCTGTTGAGTTGGGTTGTATTGAATTTGCATAACTACAACTTGCTAATACAACAAATGCCCCTGTTGGATGCAAGCTTGGAATATCTAATGACATAAGTATTGTTTCATTTTGTAAAGGAACAGTCAATTTTGAATCTCGATCCTGAGGTTCTGTTGAATCTCTTATCTCATCGCCATCTGTATCAACCCAAACATCACAAGTTGATTCTGTTGCTGCTTCACCTTCATCTAGTATCTTTAAATAACAGTCTAAACTAGAACCAACAGTAATTGAAGCTGGACATTCTAGGTTAACACTATAAGGTCCTCCGCTTGCTATTCTAAACTGGGTTGATCTTGAAGAGGTTATATTATTGTAAGTTGCTGCCATATGGACATAATACATTCCTGTTGCTATAGGTGATGTTATTGTTTTTTTATACCACCAAATATGATTATCATTCTCTGTAAAGTCACCTTTTACTGCACTATCCCATGCAGGGGGGAGATAAGTTGGATCCCAGATTGTTAAATTAATTGTGTCTGGAGTTATATAAGAGCCATTTCCACTTGCAAATGTTGCCTCTACAATCACCATGTCATTCAATATATACCTTGGTGAGCCAGTAACTAAACTTGTAATTTCAAAAGCACCACCGATATTATTTACAGTACTATTGATAAGAATAATTGTGCTGTTAATACTCTGAACTAAAGAATTGATATTATCAATTGTGCTGTTAATGTAAGTAATAGTACTACTAATACTTGTTACTGTTGTATTAATATTTGTGATAATAGCATTAATATAGGTGATGTTAGCATTGATATTAGTAACAGTTGAATTAATATTAGTAACTGTAGAATCTATGGTGTTTACAGTACTATTTATTATATTGATTATACTTAAAATGTTAGTTATGTTAGACGCTATGTTATTCACAGTGGAGTTAATGTAATTTACAGTACTATTAATAGTGTTAACTGTGCTCCGAATATTATTGACTGTTGCATTTATCGTAATGACATTCTCATTAATTGTGTTCACCGTAGTATTAATATTATTTACAGTAGTAGATATTCCCTCAAGGGTTGCGCTTATAACAAACGCCAAAATATCATGAATTTCATTACCGGAATAATTAGCATCAATTTTAACTTGATAAGTGCCAGCAGGAGCTGTGCTGGGCAATGTGAATGAATAATTAAAGGTTCCAAGAGACTGTTCTGTTGCAGGACCCTTAGCCAAATTAGTTTGATTAGGATATAGTACAGAAACATTCACATCCGCGCTAACCAAAGCTCCACTAGCATTTGTAGTCAATACAAAAACAATTGCTTTATCTCCTGGAGAATAGAATGCTCCGGTATCTGAAAAGATGTTTAATGGCAAGCCACCAACGCTGCCACTGGTTCCACTAGTGCCAGCAACATCCTGTGTTGAAAATTCTTTGATACCTACATATTCGACAGCCTGAACTATGCACTTTACTATGATCAAATAAGTTGATTGGGTACCCGCAGAATATGAATAGTTATACAGGCCTGTTCCGAATTTATCCATTGTAGCATTAGGAATCACATTTGTGCCATTCAATGTGTCTCTAATTGATAAATTGGCATTACCCGTACAATCTACAGCTATACCATTTTTATCTGTTGTTAGTGTATTTATACTGAAATCAGTGTTGACATCAATTACAGCTGGCGCTTCTACCTGAACTTGCGGTACAAATGACGCATTAGTTCCTGAAGAGCCTCCAATAGCAACCATAAATGCTTCGGTATCATGTATCTCATCACCTGAGAAATTTGCATTAATCTCTACACGATATGTTCCCTCTGTTCCTGGAGCAGTGAAATTATATTCATATCTTCCAGTGGATAATATAGTTGATGAACCAGCATTTAACAGACTCCTATCTGGATTGTAGACTGAAACATTAACTGTTGCATTGATAAGAGCTCCAGATGAATTAACTGTAGTTGAATAGATTCTTACCATATCTCCTGTATCATATATTGTTCCTACACTATTAAAAATAGTAATTGGCAAGCCACCAGTGGATGTTCCTCCCCCTGTGCTGGCAGCTTCAACTTTGAATGCAAGATTATCATGAACTTCGTCGCTACCATAAGTTGCATCAATGTCTACTCTATATGTTCCTAGAGGTGCATCACTAGGTAATTCAAAGCTGTATCTAAACCTTCCAGTAGAAGTTGCAGTTGATGTACCAGTTTCTAAAACAGTTCCATCAGGCTTATAAATAGTTATAGTAACAGTCGACGCTACTAATGCTCCACTTGAATCTATAGTTGTTGAGAATATATAGACAGTATCGCCAGGGTTATATTGATCACCAACATCATCAAATATGTTTAATGGCAATCCACCACTACCTCCTCCGGAAGTAGTTCCAAGTAAGTCTATATAACCTCCTAATGTGCTAAATTTGTAAGTATAACCATCTTCAAATGTTATGGAGGCTGAGGAATCAACTATACAACCACCTTTTGATGCGTTCCCTATGATAAGATTTACATACATGGTATAAGCAGTTCCATCAACAGTTGTGAGAACATCTGAAAGATTGGCTTGCATAAAATCATATAAATCCTGCATGCTTATGCAGTTGGCTGCAGCAGTTCCAGTTACTATTGTAATATTTCCGCCATAACTGTAAACAGGGCTAAGGTCTGAACCGCTTTGGTTAT
>JAZDMC010000042.1:0-10284 GCA_043801325.1 Candidatus Woesearchaeota archaeon
TGGATCTATTTCCTCTGATGTTGCTCCTGCTGTTACAAGAATTTTTTTCCCTTTTAAGTCATTTTTTCTTTCAACAGCTGTTTTTATTCTTTCAATAATCCTATCTAAATTTGCTAATCTCCCAACACCTTCATAGCCGCATGCCAGTATTCCTTTTTCAGGATCAACAAATTCATATCTGAGTTTTTTTAGCTTTTTCACATTTTCCTGTACAATGGGATTTTTCCACATTTTTACATTCATTGCAGGACAGATTAAAACAGGAGCATTAGTTGCCATTATTGTTGTGCTTAACAAATCATCAGCAATTCCATTAGCTATTTTTCCAATTACATTAGCAGTTGCAGGGCATATCAGAAACAGGTCAGCAATATCAGCTAAAGAAATGTGATTGATAGGCTTGTTTTTTTTAAGATAGTCTTTGTAATCAACATTTGGGAAAAACAAATTTGACTGCACTGGATTTCTGGATGCGTTTTCAAACTCGCTTTTATCAACAAGTTTTGTGGTATTAGGCGTCATAATTATATGGACATTAGCATTTAATTTCCTTAGTTTTTTAATCAATTCAAGAACTTTATAGCATGCAATACTGGCTGTTATTCCGATTACAATATGCTTGTTTTTTAGATTGTCCATATGCTAATAAAGAAGAAATATTGATTTATAAAGATTTGTTTATTATTTTTAATGAAAGCTATGCTCGTCTTTAGGAAAATTTCCTTCTTTCACATCCTTAATGTAATTTTCAAAAGCGGTTTTCATTCCATTTCCTAAATCAGCATATTTTTTCACAAACTTTGGGCTGAATTTGTCATACAAACCTAACATATCATTTGACACCAAGACCTGACCATCGCAATAAGGTCCTGCTCCAATTCCTATTGTTGGTATTGAAATGCTTTCTGTTATTTTTTTTGCCAGCTGCATTGGAACACACTCTAAGACAAGGGCAAAACATCCAGCATTTTCACATTCTTTTGCTAGTGCAATTAATTTATTTGCAGTTTCTTCATCTTTTCCCTGAACTTTAAAATCAGTTATTGTTTGAGGAGTCAATCCTATATGCCCCATAACATCAATATTGTTGTCTACAAGAAATTTTGCTATTTCCGGCTTGTTTTCTATCTTTACATTATCTGCTCCAGCCTCAAGAAATAATTTTGCATTCAAAAGAGCAGTTTCATTATTATCATAACTGCCAGTAGGCATATCCCCAATAATCAAAGAATTTTTTGCACCTCTCGCAACAGCAGAAGTATGCCTTATCATATCATCCATTGTAACACTTAAAGTATTTTCATATCCTAAAATAACCATTCCTAAACTGTCTCCAACCAGAATTATGTCCATTCCAGCATCATCCATAACTTTTGCTGTAAAATAATCATAAGCAGTAAGCATAGATATTTTTTCCCTGCCTTTCATTGATTTTATTTTAGAGGCTGCAGTTTTCATAGTTTATTAGGAGCTTATTACGTTTATAAAAGTTTTCTTATGGATCCGGCAATTAATAGCGGAAATATCAATGTAGCGTCTGCAACTATTTTAACGCGCTGCGCATTTGGTTTTATCTTTGCCCAGCTTATTGCTTCTTCCTGGTTGCCTCCGGAATCAGAGCCGTCATACTCATTGGCTGTTGTTATGTAGATGCTGTACTCAAAGCCTTCTTTAAAAATGCACGAATTTAATAAGAAATGCTTTGCAATCCCACCTCCTAAAACTATGCATCCTGCTTTAGGAGTATTCTGAAGGGTTTTTGTAAGCATGAGGTTATCTTTTGTAACATCTATTGCAAACTCCGGATTTTTTCTCTTAAAGAAAGTTGTTAAGTCTCCCATTGCGCCATCAGTAATTCCAGGGCAGAAAACCGGAATGTCGTTTTTTGCAGCCCAATATATGAATGACTGCTTCTTATTTTTCTTTGTAAGCTTGTGATTTTCCATATATTTTCCCATTTCTCTTGTAACTTCATAAGTGCATGGAATCCCATCAAATTCTTCCATAAGCTTTTTGAAAAAATCATTAAAAAATCTTTCAAAATACAGATAACGATCCATTGGAGCCAAAATATTTCCTATTCTTCCTATAGACTCGTCCAAAAGGAATTTCCCAGGTATGTCAAAACTTCCTAAATGAAATGGTTTTATGCATTTAATTATGTCTTCTTCTAAAGAAGCAGCAGTTGTTGTAATGCCATCAATAAGCTTGTTTTTTACTAAATAGCTTATTATGTCCCTGTTTCCGGAGCTTATCATATTGCCTGTGAAAGACATCCATATTTTTAATTTGCCTTGCTTTTTTTCTTCAAGCATCGTAGACAAGATATTAAATGCCATGCCTAGGTTAGAGCCCTGAAAACCCATGGTTTGGTAGCTTTCTATAAATTTATCAAAGTCGAATGGGGCTTCAAAATCATAGCCCTTGATTATTGGAAAACTGTCCATGGACATATAATTCTTTAAATTGCCTTTCCATCTCTTGTTCTCAACATATATTGACATTAAAGCCTCCACCCATTATTTTTATTTCCATCATTTTTAATTTCAATAATCTTTTTTGTTTTAAAATTTTTATTCATTGCCTTTATTTTTTAATTATAATATTTTTAATAATTGATAATAAAATAAATAATAATGAAATTTGAGTTATTGGACTGATAGAATCTAGAATTCCTTATGCGCCTGATTTTCTAACACTATCCATTGATTTAAACTAATTCAACAAGGTTTATAAATATTATTGTTTTAATGCCTAAAATGCTTATAGACCTACATTGCCATCTGGACCATGATTATTTTAATGATGAGCTGGATAAAGTTATTGATAATGCTAAAAAAGCTGGATTAAAAGTAATTCTTACTTCAGGAACCAATCCAAAAAGCAACAGGGAAGTGCTTGAACTGGCAAAAAAATATGATATTGTAAAAGCAAGCTTAGGGCTTTATCCAATTCAGGAAAATAATATCAATATTGATGAAGAAATAAAATTCATTGAGAAAAATAAAAATAAGACCATGGCAATTGGCGAGGTAGGAATGGATCATTTTCTAACTAGAGACCCTTTAGGAGAGCAGAAAATCATTTTTGAAAAAATAATCTCTTTGGCTGAAAAAATAAACAAGCCTATAATAGTTCATTCAAGAAAAGCAGAATCAGATTGCATTGATATGCTGGAAAGCTCCAAATTAAAAAAGGTCATAATGCACTGCTTTAGCGGAAAAAAATCTTTAGTAAAAAAAGTAAACGACAATGGGTGGTTTTTAACTATCCCTACAAATATTGTAAGAAGCCCGCAATTTCAGGAAAACGCTAAAGTAACACCAATTACGCAAATTTTCTGCGAGACGGACGCGCCTTACTTAAGCCCTTTTAAAGATAAGAGAAATGAGCCTGCTTTTGTCCTGGAATCATATAAAAAAATAGCAGAGATAAAAGGAATGGAATTGAAAGAAGTTGTAAATAATATATGGATGAATTGGCAGAGAACTTTCTAAGGATTAAGAAATAAGCACTTTTTGATTTACAGCTGTAATAAAGCCATCTTCAGTGCTATTTAGAACTAACCTGATGTTTTTCTTCAAATCAAGATTTTTCCATGTTTTTGGAACTAGATTAATACTTCCAGTATGGTTCTTACCTGGGCTAATGCCCATATTGTAAGTATATTCCCCTCTGCTTCTTGTTTCCCAGCTTTCATCCATCGTGTTGTCATAAGCATAGACATTCACAACAGGTGTCAAAACTTTGTTTTTGCCGTTAGAGATAGTAAAAATAATATTATTTATATAGCCAAAATCATCCTCTTCGTCAACTACCTCTGTGTAAATCTTTTCTATGATCAATGAAATTACCCCTGATAACTCTTTTTCCTCTTTAGCAGCCTCTTTTACCTCTTGAACTATCTTTTCTTCTATTACTTCTTCCTTAACTTCATCAGATTTATTTTCCTCTTTAATAACAGCAGCAGTAATAGGCTGGTCAGTTTCTACGCCAGCATTTTTTTCAGAGGAAAAAGGCATATCAATGAAGGTATATGCCACTAAAAGAAGGATTATTGATATATACACAATTCTTTCAAGATTTGGAATCTTTTTAGAAGGAATCTTTCCAGATTCCAAAGTCTCTTTTCTTCTTTTTTCTTCCAATGCTTCCTTCTCTTTTCTGTGTTTTTCTCTCAGAGTTTCTTCTGCTTCCTGGTATTTTCTTTTCAAGTGCTCTTCTTCATCGGGCCTTTCTTTAGAAGTTTCTTTATTATCTTCAACCTTAATCTCAAAATCCTTGAAAACGTCATCAACGTCATCATTTACCATTTTAGTAATTAAATTAGATAGTTTATATTTAAATTTATTGGATTTGTGTTTTTGATTTTACCATTAAATTATAGAAAACTTTATATTCTTGATTATTAAGGAAATGATTTAGTATGAAAATCACAATCGACACAAAAGAGGACAGCCATGAAGAGTTAAGAAAAGTCATAAGAATGCTTTCTTCTTTAGTTGGCGAGGGAGAAGTTTTTAGCAATCAAAGCGATATTTTTAATGATGAGAGCAGCCAGAGCGGCAACAGCCAAAGCGGCAACCAAACTAGCGGTTCTGATATATTTAATATGTTCAGCAGTTCTGGGAGCCAAGATTCTGCCGGGAGTTCAGATTCTGAAAACACAGTAGAAGATAGTGAAGACAAAAAAGAAGATGATAATGATGACATACCTGAATTGCAAGAGTACCGCTAAATCTCAATTATCTTTCCTTTCTTTCCAACACTAATTACTTTAGTCTTGCCTATTTTTTCCTCTATTCCTTCTGCTTCATGCACATGGCTGCAAAGCAGTATGTCCGGATTAAATCTTTCTATTGCTTTCCTGACTCCGGTGCTTCCAGGAAAAAAATCTGTAAACTTTTCCATCTTAGTACCGGATGGATGCACATGCGTTGCCATTATTTTCTTCTTTAGATACTTAATTTTGTCAAAGCCTTTTTTCAGCAGATCATAAATTTCATTTTCTTCTAATTGGAATAAACCAATATTTGCTCCGCCAGCGCCGAATATTCCGACATCCTTATACTTAACAGAATAGCCATGCAGGTTTTTCATGCCATAAAGCTCTGATAAAAAATCTGCAGTAGCAACAGTTTCATGGTTTCCAGGCAGAAGCAGCACTTTTTCCTTTCTCTTGGCAAACGGCCCTATAAGATTATCTGTACTCTGGTCTGCCATTGTAATATCTCCGCATAGAATAACCAAATCACAATGCTCTTTCTCAGCTTTTACAGCCAGCTTCTCAGCCAGGCCTATATCACCATGTATGTCTCCAGCGGCAAGTATTCTAAGCTTACTATCATTCTTTTGCCGATGGAGGCTTGAAAATCTTTGATTTTCATTGTCTCCAGCTGCTAAAATTCTCAATTTCTCATGTTTGTTTTCTTGTTTCATTTTGTTATACCTTACCTCTCATGCGCAGGGTGCTCATGCCCTAATGCATGCCTCTCATTTAATTCCTTGATATGTTTTATCTTATGAGTCAGCACTTTGTTTATGTCTATTGTAAAGTCTTCTATAAGCAAAGAAATATGCTCTCCTCCAAGGAAGTGCGGCAAAACAACATAATCAGCTCCGGCATCATACATCTCTAAAGCATCTTTTATCTGGTCTGCTGTTACAAAGATTGCTATATCCTTATTTTCCCTTCTGGCAGTCCTTATTAAAAGCAGGTTATCCTGTTTTGTGGGTATGGTGGATATGACCATTTTTGCTTTTTTGAAATCAAGCCTCTCCAGAACTTCTATGTCTCCAACATCTCCGTATAAAGAGGGTATTTTCTGCCCCATAAGATCTTTAACAACTTCCGGATTAAAATCCACTACAAACAAATTTTTTTTCAGCCTCTTCAAGGTTTTGACAATACTGTAGCCAATCCTGTTATAGCCGCACAATATGATTTCATTTGTTCTTGTTTTAGGCATATATTCCAGTTCAGTGCTGTTTTCTGTCATTCTATCAAAAAATTCCAAAGATTTTGAAAGTTTGCCGTAAATAAAATTTTCATACTTTATAAAATAAGTAGTACTGGTAATTGTTATTATAGCAATCAGAATAGTCAAAGAAAAAATTTCCTGGCTTACATGCCCTAATAAAAATCCCTGGGTAACAATTATCAATGAAAATTCTGAAATTTGCGCTAAAGATATCGAAGTCAAAAAGGATGTTCTTTTTTTATAGCCGAAAAATGCGCTTATAAACATTATTATCAAAGGCTTTACAAATACAACCAGCAAAAGCAGGACTATCAACGGCTTTAAAATTGAATTAAAGCTGCTTAACAAAAGCACCATCCCGAGAGATACAAAAAACATTACAGAGAAAAAATCTCTTAATGGCTTTATCCTTCCGATAATCTCTATATTATAAGGCAGGTTCGCAAGTGAAATGCCGGCTACAAAAGCTCCTATTGCAATGGAAAATCCCATGTAATTAAACAAAATTGAATAAAGCAAGCTTAATGACACCGCAGAAATAAACAATAATTCATGTGATTTGGCTGCAAAGGCAAAAAGTTTTGGGAAAATGTACTTGCTGGCTGCTATTGCAAGAACCAAAGCAATTAATCCCTTGAATACTGAAAAAGCAATTACAATAAAGGAAAACTCAGTCAAGGTTGTCAAAACAGACAATGCTGTTATAGCAGCAATGTCCTGTACCAGCAGTATTCCTACTATTATTTTTCCATGCAGTGTGTCAATCTCTTTTTTATCAGACAGTAGTTTTATTACAACCATTGTTGAGCTCAAAGCTATAATCAAAGCAACATACACTGATTCAATAACAATAAATCCTAAAAGCAAAGACACTACAAAAGCGATTGTAAAAGTAGAGACTATTTGTATAACTCCTCCTAATGATGCTACTAAGCCTACATGCTTCAGCTTTCGCAGGTTTATTTCCAGTCCAACTATGAACAGCAGGAATGCAATTCCTATTTCAGAAAGTGTTGTTATTACTTCAGTATTGGTTATTAATCCAAGGATAGGCCCAATAATTACTCCTGTCAGTATATAAGCAGGAATTAATGGCTGTCTAAGCATCTTTGCAAAGTATGCAAGAACTGTTGCAATCACCATTACCATTCCGATTTCAAAAAATATGTTTTGCATCTATGCCTCTTTTTTTATTTTGAGCACAAAGCCATCTTTATGTTTCTTAAACTCAAGTTCATCCCCTTTTTTTAAGCCTTCATACTCTGCAAGAATCTTAGGAATAGTTACAACAAGCTGTCCTGATGGAAGTTTTTGCACGCGTACCATTTGACTCACATAATAGTATTTATAATAGTTTTATTATTAGTTAAATTAATAGTATTTAAAGGTTTCTATTAGCTGAGTGAAAAGGGGTTTTACATAAATCCACCATATATGAAAAATTTTTTAAAGTTATTTTAATTTCCCAGTAAAAATGGTAGTAACATGTATCCCACTAAAAGCAATTGAATTTCCGCCATCTGCGCAGAAAATTGCTGATAAGCTGGTAAAAAGCGGAGCCTCTTTAGAAGATACAGTGGCTGCTATTAGAAATGAAGGAGAAATAATAGCTGAATTTTATATCAATGGGAAATTAACTTACTGGACAATTGGCAGAATAAGTTTTGGAGAACCTGTTTGGCATTCCCTTTATGATCAGGGTCATTTTATAAAAAATCAAAGAATGTGTTGGGAGCAGATGTATAATGCTATGGACGAAGTGCATAGGCAACCTAGGGGGTATTATAAATAATTTCAATACAATTTGATTATTTCAAAACCTTCTTAATCTCCTCAACCATATCACTCGCTAAATAAGTAAATCCTTTTTTCTTTTTCAGCAGAATATCTCCAATTAAGCCGTTAAAATATGCTGCATTGATTGCAGATTGTAATAAAGATAATCCTTGGCCTAAAAATCCAGCTGTAAGTCCGGCTAAAACATCTCCTGTTCCTGCTTTTGACATTCCTGCATTTCCTGTTTTGTTGTAATAAGTTTTAGAAGTTGATATTATTTCATCAACAGGGCCTTTTAACAGGATTATATTATTCTTTAAGTGTTTTCTAAAATTATTTTTATTAAGTTTGGAGTTTTTTAATAAAATTTCAAATTCTTTTTTATGCGGAGTCAAAATTGCATTCTTAACATCCTGCAGTTTTATTTGCTTTAATGCATCTGCATCTATAACCAAGGGTTTTTTTGTTTCCTTGACATATTTTATTACAAAAGATTTTGTCTCATTTTTTAATCCCAGACCATTGCCAATTAGGATTACATCATGCTTTTTTTCCAGTTTTTTAATCTTATTAAGATGCTTCAGAGAAATAAAATTCCCTTTTAATTTAACAGTAACCAAGTCCGGGCTTAATGGATTAACACACCATGCGACTTTTTCAGGAGCTGCAATAGTAACCCAATCAACACCAGACCTTAAGGCAGCTAAGCCAGCTAAAGCAACTGCTCCAATAAAGTATTCACTCCCTCCAATAACCAGGACCCTGCCATTATCACCTTTTTTACTGGCTTTGTTTCGTTTTGGCAGTTTAATGTTTTTTTTTGAGATGTATTGCATTACGTTACCCTTATAACTCATAAAAATATTTCTTTTGAAAACTCATCCAAACTTATAACTATAAAATTTAATAAAAATTCATTTCTTTTTCTTTGGCTTAACTGCGCAACATTCAGCAAGTTTTGGGTTAATTACAGGGCAATAGTATACTGCCGCAAAAATCAATAAAGTCAGCCATACTGCATTTGCCAAGGCATTTCTTACACTCAACAGGCTCAGCAATAATGCAAAAAATCCCCACGTTGCTATTGCAGATGCTATGCAACGACCAAAACAGTTTTTACACATTTTAACACCTCCTTATTCCAATATCAGCAACAACAGTCTTGTCTTTATAACTTTCTAAGCCTTTTTTCATATCATGCATTGTTATTATTAAATCAGGCTCAAAATAAACATTTGATTTTTCTCCAGTGTCTGGATTTATCCCAGAAGGAACATCTATAGAAACCTTATAAGCTTTTGATTTCCCAAGATTTTTTATTAATGTAGCTAATGGGTCTTTTATTTCTCCGTCTATTCCAGTGCCAAAAATAGCATCTATTATTATATCATAATCAGAAAAATCAACTGATTCCAATGACAGCATCTGCAGTTTTTCGTTATTCTCTATTTTTTTGAAATTAACTAAAGCATCTTCCTTTAATTTTGCTTCTTCTCCAATAAACAAAACATCAACTTCTGCGTCATCACATAAACGCCTTGCAGCAACAAAACCATCTCCGCCATTATTGCCATGGTAAGCAACAATAAGAATTCTTTTGTCTTTCAAATCAAACTTTTCATTAAGAACTTTTGCTATTCCTTTTCCTGCATTTTCCATTAAGACAATTTTTGGAATACCGCAATTGTCCTCTAATTGCCTCATTTCTTGTGTGGATATCATTGTTTATCGACTGAATATTGATACTCATTTATAAATTTTAAGTTTTTAAGACGAATAATCAATGCTGCTGTAAAAAATCATCTATTATTTTATCAGCATCCCTATTTTCATCAAACTTTTTTATCAGCTCTTCTTTGCTGGGTATATAACCTAACTGCTCAAGAAAATCAGTAAAATCTATTTTTTCAGCATTCTCAAATCTTTTAAGAAATAAGTTATATGGGTAATTTATGGCAGGCCTTAAAAGTTTCTTTTTCATTAAATCCACTATTGTTCTATTAACCCATTCTGTTATGTAATCAAACTGAACAACATTTTCAAAAGAGCTATCAGGAAATGCTTTTGAAAGGAATTTGACCATGTTTTCATACTCTTCTGGTATTAAAGGCATTAAAGTTTCCATTCCGCAGCATGTCCCAAACATATTTTCTTTTTTTGGCTTATCTCCAACATTAAGAAAAGGGCTTCTGTTGAAAGGAAACAGTCTGCATATGTAAGCCCTCTTTGTATTGTAGACCAAACATTTTTTGTCTTTGAGGAAAGGGCATGCATCAGAATCCATAAAATAGCTTACAATTATTGCCTTGTTTGTGTTTAAATCCAATATTGCCCTTAATGGTTTTATTTTTGCATCAATATTAACTTCTTTCTGCCATTCTATAAATCTTTTTGCTTCCCAGCCCCATAATGGAAAAGACATTTTTTCTATTGGGACTAACTGGACTATAGGAAGCCTTCCAAAAGCCATTTGGCTTATGTACTCTGAATCTTCCTCAGGCATCATTCCGCGTATATGGCTGCAGCA
>JAZDMC010000065.1:0-2738 GCA_043801325.1 Candidatus Woesearchaeota archaeon
AAATTCCTGCTTTTTTTCCAGGGTTTTGATACGCATTGCCCGTTCACCTTTCCGACTGAAAATAATGTTTTTGACCAGAACTATAAAGGCAATACAAACTTCTCTGATTGCCTTTGGACATTTGAAAAAGTAGATCCAATAATGATCAAAAACAAGACTTATTATAATGTAAAGACCTCTTACTTAGAAGATAATAACTATGGTTCTGCCAGGATAAATGAACAGGATATCTACCATATGGTTGCGCTTTATGACGGAGAAATACAGCTTGTGGATAATATGCTTAACCAGTTTTTTGATGAAATTACAGATTTAGGCCTGGAAAAGGACACTATAATTATCTTATTCTCAGAACATGGGGATTTGTTTGGGGAGCATGGAAGATTTATGCGAGGCGGTCCATTAAGGGGAACATTTTATGATGAAGTGCTTCATGTTCCTTTGTTGATTAAACATCCTACATTAAAACCAAACAAAATTGATGGTCTTGTCCAATTGATTGATGTTGCTCCTACACTTCTGGATTTTTTGGGTATCCCTCAGGAAAAAGACTTTCAAGGAAAAAGTTTGGTGCCTCTTATTACGGAAAATAAAGAAGTGAATGATTTTGTTTTTGCCGGCTCAAAATTTATACCCCTTAAAAATAATATACTGTTTAATATGTCCAGTATTGTACGGGCATTAAGGACAAAGGATTATAAGTTTATCAATGAGAAGTTGTATGGCCCTAATAATATACTTGTTATTGACTCGTATGAGCTCTATAACCTAAGCGCCGATCCTAAGGAACTAATCAATATCTATCCAGACACAGGACCTAATCTGCAGGCTTATTTCAATATAGGTTATAACAAAAACTCTGAAGCAATATGATCCAGAATAAAAACAGTTTGCTGTATATCTCCCTCTTTATTATTTCTATGTCCCTGCTAATGTTTGAAATCATAACTACAAGAGCCACAAAAATAGCATTTGGAAACAATTTTCAGTTTATTATCTTGTCATTAGCTATTCTCGGCATAGGCATTGGTGGTATGATAGTTTATTTCTTTTTTAATAAACTGACTCAGCAGAAAGTTGCGGCTGCATTTTTGAGGAGCGTGATTGTGTATGCGGTTCTTATTCTCCTACCTTTTTTAGTGCTGCCCTATAGAATAATGTATGCAGAAAGTTTTGTGAAAATATTATTCTTTATCCTGGCGTTTTTGTTTTATATTGCATCTGGAGTTTATATATCACTTGTCTTCAGGTATTATCCTAAGAATGTTTCAAAATTATATTTTATAACATTAACTGGATCTGCTGCCGGAGCTATTGGAGCACTGGCATTATTTAATGCGGTAGGAACAGAAACAACAATTGCATTTATGTTTTTGATTGGCATGTCTGCAATAGTTTCCCAAATTGCATACAATAATCCGGGCAAAAAAGCAATTATGGCAGCAGTAATAATTCTTATTCTTGCATTGCTTGCATTCAATTTTTTACCGCCATTAGTAAAAATTGCTTGTGATAATGTTACACCCTTAATTGGACTAAATACAATATTGCTTGCTTCAGAGTCAAATGCATACTCTCAGATTGATACATATGAAACTAATGCAAAGAATTTGTTTAAGGGAGAAGAATCTGTTTTCAATCCCAAAGGTAAAGGAACAGTACAGGTATTCTCATCAGTTATAGACTGCATAGGTGTTACTGACATGGGAAAAACAGATGACTTGCGCAACTTTAATTTTCTGAAGAAAAGCTTGACATATTTCCCTTATCATATAAAGAATTACAGTCAGGCGTTAGTGCTTGGTTCTGGATTGGGGATAGACACTGCAAAATCAGTCATTGCAGGCACTGGCAAAGTTACGGCTGTAGAAATTAATCCTCTTATTGTGGGCATGTCCCATAAATTAGATGCTGAGAATAATGTTTATGACTTGGATAATGTTGATGTGCATGTTCGCGAAGGAAGAAGTTTTATAGCAGATACTAAGCAAAAATATGACCTTATCTATATATCATCAATAAAACGGTATGGTGGTTTAGGGTTAAAGCCCTATGCATTTTCAGAGAATTATTTGTTTACAAAAGAAGCCTTTGAATTGTACTTATCACATTTAAATCAAGATGGTATTTTGTTCCTTGCTGATCTAAGCTGGTTCACACAACGATATACAGATACACTTGTTAAGTCTTTCATAGACAAGGGTTTGAATCCTGCAGACCATATCATTATGGTAATTGGCACTGGCAGGCGTTCTAGTGTGCTTGTTAAGAACGAGCCGTTTACCAACAAAGAAAAGAAAATTATTGCGGCAAAAGCATCAAACTTAAATTTTGAGGCAAAATTTTTGACAGAGGCAGACATTGAGATTTCCAAACAGGTTATTAGCATAACTGACGACAGGCCGTTTTACTGGAACAGAGACACAATTAAAAACATTTTGCAGGGAACCACAGAATATTCAGAACTCGAGAACAAAAAAAATGAAAGTTTTATATCACTATCAAATTTGTTTGTGTTGCTGCTGGTAGCATTTATAGTATATATAGCAATGTTTTCATTGCCGCTTGTAAAGTATAGGCATAAATCAAAAAAAGCCCTTTGCTTTTTGCTTTATTTTTCATCATTAGGCATTGGATTTATTATTTTTGAGCTTGTTTTTATTCAAAGGTTTACATTATTCTTAGCAAATCCATCCACTTCTCTTGCGCTTGTATTAGCGTCAGTGCTTGTGTTCAGC
>JAZDMC010000012.1:0-16143 GCA_043801325.1 Candidatus Woesearchaeota archaeon
GGTGAATATATATATAATATATTACAACAACAACCATTTCGCGTTTCCATAGGAAACGGGAGGCTGGATGTTATTTTAAAATCCTTTTTTTGCCTCGTGAGTACAGGAACATAAAGTTTAAATAGGTCCGTTTCGCATGGAAAATATATGGAAAGAAACAATCTTGCATCCTTTTTTGAAGATTTCCTGCATAAAGAGTCTTTATTTGCCAATAGGGGGGCGCTGCTCTCTTCTTACACCCCAGAAACCATAATTCATAGGAATAAGGAGATAAATAAGATCGCAAGCATCCTTGCTCCAGCACTAAAACAACAAAAACCCTCAAATTTGTTTGTTTACGGCAACACAGGCACTGGCAAGACACTTACAATTAAGCATGTTATAGAGAACATGGATAAAATATCAAAAGATAAAAACATTCCACTAAAAATTATTTACGTCAATTGCAGGCTGAAGAGGGTGGCCGACACAGAATATAGGTTAATAGCACAATTAGCATCTTTTTTCGGAAAATCTATACCCCCCACAGGACTGCCTACTGACGAAGTATATAAGATATTTTATGATGCTATTGAAAAAGAAAAAAGTGTTATTTTGATTGTTTTGGATGAGATAGACCAATTGGCCAAAAGAGCCGGAGACAATGTTTTTTATAATTTAACACGAATAAACGAAGATCTAAAAAACTCCCAGATCGGGATAATTGGAATTTCAAATGACATAACCTTTATAGAAAAATTAGATGCTAGGGTGAAATCATCATTATCAGAGGAAGATGTTTTATTTGCTCCTTATAATGCATTGGAGATGAAGAATATACTAAAAGAAAGGGCGTCCAAGGCATTTAGGGAAAATACAATCGAAGAAGGAGTTATTGAAAAATGCGCAGCATTTGTAGCCAGAGAAAACGGAGACGCCAGGAGAGCTATAGAATTATTAAGAGTCGCAGGGGAGATAGCAGAAAGAGCAAAAGACAAAACAATCTCAATTAGGCATCTTGATGAAGCAGAAGAAAAGCTCGAAAAGGAAAAAGTATTTGATATTATAAAAACACAACCAAAACAATTCCAAGCAGTTTTATTTTCCATATTGTGTGAACACAACAAAAATACTGCGGTATACACTGGAGAGGTTTACAATTTTTACAAAAAAATATGCTTTAAGACTGGTTTAAGGCCGCTGACCCAGCGAAGAGTTTCAGATATTATTGGGGAATTTGAGATGATTGGGCTCATAAACACCAAAACCATATCTAAAGGAAGATATGGCAGGACAAGAGAGATAACATTATCCGTTCCATCTTCTGTGCTGCCGTTGATTAAAAAAATCCTTGGAGAGGAGTTGGCCTTGGAGTAAAATGCAAACACTAGAAACAAAGAAAAAAGAAGTAGTTGATTTTTTTCTGAAAAAAGGCATACTTGTTAGCAATGATTTATTGAAATATTTTGAAAACAACGAAGATGTGTCAGAATTTCTTAAATTAGTTGAAAACAAATCCATAGCAGATATAGCTGTTCTCAGTGAAAAAATGAAGAATGTGTTAAGTCATAAACAAGATTCAACATTAAACTGGCAAGAACTAGAAAAAATAGAAGCACTGTCAGAAAAAAAAGGAACCCCCGGAGGAAGCATATTATTTGAGCAGTTCATTAGCAACGATAAGAAAGAGGCAATAGAAGAAGCAAAAGACGATAGCAAAGTAAAAATAATTTTTTCTTATGACAGGGCGCCTAAAAAAAGAGACGCCGCAGATTTTGTGCAATACTTCAACAACAGATACGAGATCATAGAAAAAATATTGAAACAAAGACAAGAGATGCAGAATACAACTTCAATAAGCAGGGTACTCAACAAAAGAGACAAGGAACAGGTAGCCGTTGTAGGTATGGTAAGCGATAAAAATTACACAAAAAATGGCAATTACATCCTTACTGTGGAAGACAAGACAGGATGTATAAAAGTGCTTGCAAACAAAAACAAACCAACTTTGTTTAATATAACAAAAGATATAATGATGGATGAGGTAATTGGTGTTGTTGGAGTAAATGGAGGTAAAATAATTTTTGCAAACAACTTGTTGTTTCCGGATATACCCCTCACTAAAGAAATAAAAAAATCTGATGAGGAGGTGTATGTATTATTTTTATCAGACCTCCATGTAGGATCCAATAATTTCCTGGAAGAGGATTTTAACAAATTCTTAAAGTGGATTAATTGCGAGTTAGGTACTGAAAACCAAAAAGAAATAGCATCAAAAGTCAAGTATATTTTTATCATTGGGGATTTGGTTGATGGCTGCGGGGTTTATCCTGGTCAGGAAAAAGAATTGACTATAAAAGACATAAAAGAGCAGTATAAAACATGCGCAGAGCTTCTTAGCAAAATACCAGAAAAAATAAAACTAATAATCTGCCCGGGTAATCACGACGCAATGAGGTTAGCAGAGCCGCAGCCACCAATCTATAAAGATTTTGCCGAGCCGCTTTATAACCTACCAAATGTAGTTATGGTTTCAAACCCCTCAATTGTGAATATACACTCATCAGACAAGTTTCCAGGATTTGATGTTCTCGTTTACCATGGGTACTCATTTGATTTTTACTTTGCAAAGGTAGAATCTATAAGGGACAAGGGAGGATATGACAGATCAGACCTGTTAATGAAATTCTTGCTGCAAAAGAGGCATTTGGCGCCATCATACACATCAACATTATATGTTCCAGACACAAAATCAGATTTTTTGGCTATAAGCCAAGTTCCAGATTTTTTTATTAGCGGTCACATACACAAAGCAACCGCAGCAAATTATAGAAACACCACCCTAGTTTCTGGGAGCTGCTGGCAGAGCAAAACAGCATTCCAGGAGAAAGTTGGCCATAACCCGGAGCCCAGCAGAGTGCCTATAGCAAATTTACAAACAAGGCAGATGAAGATGTTAAAATTTGGAAAAGAATAAGGAAGCAAAATGAAGCGGGAAGCGGCAGGCAATTTATGCTGGTTTCCTGTGATTGTTTAAAATAAAAAATGGAAGAAAAAATAAGCGTATACTTCAGAGAAATAGAACAAAAGGTTGCGGCAGCATATAAATTAGCTAAGGAAGCAAGGAAAAAAGGGCTTGATCCTGAGGAAGAAGTGAGCATACATTTAGCTAAAAACATGGCTGAAAGAGTAGAGGGCTTAATTGGAGCAGTAATACCTTCTATAATCAATTCCGGGTTGTCAAGAAGAATCCAAGAACTGGAAAAAAAATATAAAAAATTAGACTTAAGAGTCGCGCTTTCAATAGCTTTAGAAGTTACTAATGGAAGATTCTGTGAATTTGAAAATAAAATAAAAGCAATGGAAGCAGGCATAAGGGTTGGTCTGGCGTATCTGACCTTAGGAGTTGTTTCCAGCCCGTTAGAAGGGTTTGTTGAATTAAAATTAAAGAAGAGGGCAGATGGAAAAGAATATTTTTGTTTGATGTATTCCGGCCCTATAAGGAGCGCTGGCGGGACTGCAGGGGCACTTTCTGTCGTTATAGCAGATTTCATAAGAAAAAATATGGGGTATGATGTATATGACGCGACTGAAAAAGAGATAAGAAGGATGGTAACAGAACTTTATGATTATCATGAGAGGGTTACAAACTTACAATACCAGCCCAGCGAAAAAGAAATTAGGTTCCTTGTTAAACATCTGCCAGTCCAGATTGATGGGGACCCTTCTGAGAAAATTGAAGTTTCTAATTACAAGGATTTAGAAAGAATTGAAACTAACAGGATAAGGAGCGGGCCATGCCTTGTGCTGGGCGAATGCCTTGCGCAAAAAGCATCGAAACTTTGGAATATTATTTCAAGAGAACCAAGCGAGCTTGGTTTGGAGCACTGGTCTTTCTTAGAAAAATTTGTTTTGCTGCAAAAAAATGTTAAAGCAAAAAACAAACTAAGCACAAACAAAATACTGCCAGTCTACACTTATATTGAAGATTTGGTGGCAGGCCGGCCGGTTCTCTCGTATCCCTTAGCAACAGGAGGATTCAGGTTGAGGTATGGCAGAAGCAGGATTTCCGGCTATTCTGCAACATCAATTCACCCTTCAACCATGCACATATTAAAAAAATATCTGGCTACAGGCACGCAATTGAAAATAGAAAGGCCTGGAAAAGCAACAACAATAACTGTTTGCGATACTATTGAAGGCCCGATTGTGAAATTAAAAGATGATACTGTTTTAAGGCTGGATGACGAAAAGACTGCAAAGAATGTAGCAACAGAGATAAAAGAAATATTATTTTTAGGTGATATTCTGATAAGCTATGGAGATTTTTATAACAGGGCCCACACTTTATTGCCTCCAGGCTATTGCGAAGAATGGTGGAAGCTGGAAGTTGAGCGAGCTGCTGTAGATTCTTTTGGGGCACTTGACCTGGATAAACTATCCTTTTTGCTGGAAATTGAAAAACCATTCTTAGAGAAATTATTCAAGGAACCAACTACTACTAAAGTAAATGCAAAAACAGCATTCATAATTTCAAGAAAACTAAATGTTCCATTACACCCAAAATATACTTATCATTGGAGGAGCATACAAACAGAAGATTTTTTTGATTTGATAAAATACATTTCTGATTCCAGAATAGTGTTAAATAATGAAGATGTGGCAAAAGTAATCATAAAGTATAATGAGGCGCTAAAATCAATTTTTGATAAGATAGGCCTGCCGCATTTAGTTGCAAACAATGAATTTATAGTCATAGAAGATGATGATGCCTATACTATCTCTGAAATTTTTAATCTGAAAAAAAGTGCAAGCGTTGCAGCAGAGGTAAATAGTGAAAGAGATATGTCTAGTGATGTTCTTTCCCTCATGAATAAAATTTCTGGAGTAAAAATCAGGGATAAATCCGGAGTTTTTGTAGGGGCAAGAATGGGCAGGCCAGAAAAAGCAAAAATGAGAAAATTAACTGGAAGCCCGCACGTATTATTTCCCATAGGTGAAGAAGGAGGAAGATTAAGATCTTTCCAGAGCACATTTGAGAGCAACAAAATAACAGCAGAATTTCCCATCTATTATTGCGGGAAATGCAACAAACAAACAATCCTTAGCGTATGCGAAGTTTGTGACAGGAAGACAGAAAAAAAATATTATTGCAATAGCTGCGGGGTGGTTGATACCAGCAAATGCAAGCATGGAGATGCAGCAACATACTCAAAACAGACAATAGATATTAAACATTATTTTGACGGGTATTTGAAAAAGCTCAACATAAAGGCTTACCCAGACATTATTAAAGGTGTCAGGGGGACATCAAATAAAGATCATATACCAGAACATTTCATAAAAGGAGTCTTCAGGGCAAAATATGACCTTTGCGTCAATAAAGAAGGCACGATAAGGTACGATATGACCCAATTGCCTATAACACACTTCAAGCCCAAGGAAATAAATGTTTCTGTTGAAAAACTAAAACAGCTTGGGTACGAAAAAGATATTTTTGATGCTGAACTCACAAGCGAAAACCAAGTTCTTGAACTTATGCCGCAGGATATAATTCTCCCAGCATGCACTGAAAGCCCTGAATTAGGGGCGGATAAGATTCTGCTTAAAACCACGTTTTTTATTGATGAGTTATTGAAAGAATTTTACAATATTGATACATTTTACAATATGGAGTCAGAGAAAGATCTGCCAGGAACATTAGTTGTGATACTTGCTCCGCATACATCTGCAGCAGTTGTTGGGAGAATAATAGGGTTCTCAAAGACACAAGGATTTTTTGCCAGCCCGTTGCTTCATGCTGCAACAAGGCGTGATTGTGATGGTGATGAAGCGTCTGTAACATTGCTTATGGATGCATTGCTTAACTTTTCAAAACAATTCCTCCCAGATAAAAGGGGGTCTACACAAGATGCGCCGTTAGTATTGACATCCAGGCTTGTGCCTACAGAAATTGATGATATGGCGTTTGACCTTGACATATGCTGGGAATACCCTCTAGAATTTTATGAAGCATGCATGAACTTTAAACAACCACATGAAGTTGAGATTAAACAATTCGGCAAAAAACTGGAGACTGAAGACCAATACACCAATATTGGTTTTACGCATGGTCTCTCCGACCTAAACAATGGCGTAAGATGCTCTGCATATAAGACCATACCCTCTATGGAGGAGAAACTCAAAGGGCAGATGGAACTGGCCGATGAAATAAGAGCTGTTGATGAAATAGATGTAGCAAGGCTGGTAATAGAAAAGCATCTTATTAGGGATATAAGGGGGAATTTAAGAAAGTTTTCAATGCAGCAGTTTAGATGCAGCACTTGCAATGAGAAATATAGAAGGCCTCCGCTTATTGGGAAATGTCTGAAATGCGGCGGGAAAATTATTTTTACAATATCTGAGGGCTCTATAATAAAATATCTGGAGCCAGCAATCTCCTTAGCTGAGAAATATAATCTTCCTTCTTATCTAAAGCAAAACCTGGAGCTTACCAAAAGAGGAGTAGAAAGCTTATTTGGGAAGGAAAAAGAAAAACAGGAAGGACTTGGCAGGTGGTTTGGGTAAGTTTAATAATAGCATCACTATAACTATATCTTGGTCTTTATAGCATGCCTTGCTCCACATGCTGTGCATTTCATGAAACTAAAGTTGCCTTCTTTCTCTATTTTTGTATCTGGTTTGCCGCATTCGTAGCAGAACACATAGGAATTAGCATACTGCCGCACCTTTTCATTGATTCTGGATGCAGGGACTTTGGTTCCTATAATAACGCTGCCACTTTTTTTTATTTCACCAGGTGTTGCCAGCTCCCTTAATATATACTTCAACATGTTTTCAGGCTCTCTATGAAGAAAACTTGCTATCTGCAGAAAATTACTTATGACCGTCCTGTTTCCTTGTATATGCCCTATTACTTTTGGCATTTCAAACCTTTCTTTGTGAAAAACGTGCTCAGGCAGCTCTTTCCTTACTTCCTCTAGAAGCTTCTTGTAGTCATCCATATATCTTAGAATTTTTATTCTGTATTTAAACTTAATTGTTAGTTGCTCGTATATTTTTATTTAACCCATACAAAAAAATATATAAACAAAGCTTCTTTTAATGGAAGCATGGTATTAGAATCTCTGCTTAACCCCTTAAGTGCTGAGAAAAAGCCTTGGGAAATGTTCTTCATAGGATTCCTCTACTCTTCTATTGCAATACTGCTGTCTTTGTGGATTTTTAAAGACCAATCAAGCATGATTATGGTATTTTTTACTGTTATGGCATGTATACCTATTGTTTACAATACAATGAAACTAGAGGAAAGAAAGGATTTAGTCATAACAAAAGAAAGAGATCTTTTGAAAGAGCATAATAAATCTATTGTTTTTCTAATGTTTATGTTTTTTGGCATAACAGTGTCTTTTGTAATGTGGTATGTGTTTTTACCCCCTGAAACTATGGCTATGGTCTTTGACAAACAGACAGCCACTATACAATCAATTAATAACCAGATATCAGGCAATGCTTACCAGCAATTTTCAACATTTACTAGAATACTTCTCAATAACATAAAAGTCTTGGCGTTTGCAATATTATTTGCTTTTATTTACGGGGCCGGAGCAATTTTTATTTTGACATGGAATGCAAGTGTTATAGGAGCAGCTATAGGCAATTTCATAAGGTCTAATTTAAGCCAATATGCCAGCATGATAGGGATTGATAAATTTTCATCATACTTTAATGTTGTGTCTGTAGGGCTCTTGAGGTATGTTCTGCATGGTGTCCCAGAAATACTTGCTTATTTTTATGGCGGCTTGGCAGGAGGAATAATCTCTGTAGCTATAATAAACAAACATTACAAAAATGAAAAATTTTCTCACATTCTCTTTGACGTGTCTGAGTTGCTTGTAATTTCAATAGCATTTTTGCTGGTGGCGTCATTTATAGAAGTATATATAACCCCATTATTATTCTAAGACCTTTAATCTTCCTGGTTTGACCTCAAAAATATCCCCTTCTTTTAGAAGCATACCTATTATTTTATCCAAATCTTTAATATTTTTTGATGAAAGCCTTTCTATAGAAACACCATCACCCTTATCAAGATCTTTAATCATTTTAACAAGGTGATTTGTAGAACTCGAAACAACAGCTTCTTCAACAATAGGAGCGTTACTTTTTAGGGTATTTTCATCGTCGCTGTTTTTTCCTAATTCCAATTTTCTTACTTTTGCCCATATAGGATCAACAATTTTTATTATTTCAATGAGTATATATTTCTCTGAAGAGAATTCCCTCGGCCTGCCAATTATGAGCACAATATCACTTACGTTTATTTTATCCAATGATAAGTTGTTCTCAAAAACTCTGGCAGAAATTTTTCCTGTCCCATCATCTATTAACAGAGTTTTGTAATTATCCTGTTCTGATTTCTGGACTACAACCCCTATAAGGTTTATTCTAGATGCTTCTTGGTTGCGTATTTCAAGATAATTTGGGGACGTTCCCTCTGTTTTTATGTATTTGGAGCCAAGAATATCCCTGATTCTTACTTTGTATGCGATTTGCCGCTTCTGAAACTGTTGCTCTGTTCCTGGCAAGAAATTAACACCCCCAAACTAAGCAAGCTTATGAAGTTTATATACTTTTTGTAGAGGGTTATCAGATACTTGCAATTTGCGTTATAATGATATAGCCGGCGTAAGAAATAAGGTACAATGCTGTACTAAGTATTATATAAGAAACAAATACTATAAATAGTTCCTATACTTTATTTGGGGCAGGTTTTTCTGCTTCATGCCATTAACTACCTTTTGTGGTAATGAAATGGATGCAATGTTAGTGTATATGAGGTATTTTTTTATATTTGTAGCAGGGGTTATTATAGGCCGCCTTATAATGGCTATACAATATGCTGTAATGAAACCTGTTAAAAAACATGAAAGTTCTGCAGCAAGCGTACCAAAAGAGGATAAGAAAACAATTCTTTCAAAAGAAGCAGACAAATTTTATATGCCAGAGCCTACTATTTCTATTATAAGTCCAGTGAGCAATATAAACTTAAGAAATAAATTCTGAAAATAAAAATAAATTATAAACTCAGATAAGCCCAATTATCATAATTGCTACGACCAGCCCAAAAATTACAATAGTTTCTGGGATAACTGTTAAGATTAAGCCCTTACCAAATAATTCTTCTTTCTCTGTCATTGCGCCTATAGCAGTAATAGCTATCGCCTTTTCTGCTCCGGCAGCAGCAAAAGAACAAATTCCAATTGTCATGGCACTTGCAATGCCTATCAATGCAACTCCAAAATCTACCATTTTACATCAAAACGAAGAAAACATACAAACAATATTAACTTGTGCTAAATGAATTATAAGAACTAGGTAGTCTATATATACTACAAAAAAAAGATACTTAAATACGAGATATAAACCCTCTTCGAGGCTCAAACACTTCCCCAACTCGTTTTAATTTTTCTAAAACCTCTTCAACTTTCTCTTCAGCAATGCCTTTTTCTTTAGATTCTTCTATTATATCATCAATCGGAATAGTTTTTCCAACCTTGCTTTCCAAATCATTGATTATTTCTTTTACTAAGCTTATGTGGCTTCTTTGGGATGCAGAAATTCCAGTTGCAATCCTATCAATATCAATTTTTCCAGTTTCTTTGTCGAAACCAACCTGCATCAGGCAGTATTCAACAAGTGCTATAGCGCGCTTTGCATCACTTTTTGTTGCTTTGTTGCTTAGCCTTATTCTTGCAGACGCTTCTGATAATCTTACTAAAGCCTCTAATTGCCTTGCAGAAATTGGTATTGCCTTTATAACTTCCTCTGTGCCTCCGCTTAGGCGAGTTTTGAGATAAAATTTCTTTATTTCTTCAAGGGCGCCGTCAGTAAGAACGGGGGACACTTTTTGCTTTGTGTATGCAATATATTTTCTTAAAAACTCTGTTGGTATTTCTGATTCAAAGCTGTCTGGAGCTTGATGTAATTTTAATATATGGCTTGCCATTTTTTCATCTCTTGTGGGGTCAGGCAAATCTTTAATTGGAAAGATAAGGTCAAACCTGTTAATCAATGTTGGAGGCAGATTTATCTGTTCTGCAACTATTCCGTATGGATCAAACCTTCCAAATTTCGGATTTGCAGCTGCAAGTACGGTTGTGCGGGAAATCAAAGTAGCCTGGATATTTGCTTTTGAGATGCTTACTGTCTGCTGTTCCAGAGCCTCATGCATAGCAGCCCTATCTTCTGGGACCATTTTGTCCATCTCATCTATACAACAAATACCGTTGGATGCCAAAACTAAAGCACCAGCTTCTAAACTCCAGCCTTTTAAGAATTCATCTCTTACAACGGCTGCTGTCAGGCCAGCACCAGAAACACCTCTGCCAGATACATACCTTCCTTTTGGGGCGATAGAGCTTATTCTTTTTAACAATGCGCTTTTTCCGCTTCCTGGGTCTCCAATAAGCAGAATATGCATATCTCCTCTGCTGACAACTTTGTCGCTTCTGACTTTCCTTACACCCCCAGCAAGCTGGAGCAGCAATGCTTCTTTTTCCCTCTCATAACCATAAATAGAAGGAGCAATTGAGTTAACGAGCTTTGTGTATAATTGAGGGTCTTGGGAAAACTCAATTATTTTTTGCTCGTCTTCTTTTGAAATTTCCACTTCATAAAAAGTTTCTTCCGATGCTTCAACACAATTTGCTTCTATCATCAAGTCAAATCTTGTCGATTTAGAGCCGGTCTTTAATATGATTGGAACTTCCTTTGTTGTACCAACAATAGTTATTTTACTGCCTGGGTTTGTTTTTTTCTCGCTTAGTGGGCTGACTAAGTCATCTTTAAGAAAAATATTAATTCTTTTTGGCTGTTCTCCGCCTTCCAAGCTTTCAGGAACTTCTTCTAATACAATTCCCTGAGCGTCGACAAGCTCCTTGCTAAGCAAAACAAATTTTCCTTTTCTTCCACAACCACATTTCGAAGGCTCCTTAAAAGTCCCATCTAATTGCAGCACATTGATTATGTTTCCGCATACAGGGCATTCAAATTTCGCAGCAGTAACTTGGGGCCGCACATCTGATTTTTGCCTTACAATCCCCTCTGCGTATATAAATTGGCCAATATGGCTGCTTCTTATATTTCTAATCATAATCTTTTGGTTTTTAGGCAAATTTCTAAAACGTATTTTGAATCCCTTTGTCTCTTCCAAATCAAACTGCTCGATAGCAAGTTCTGCAGCCTTCATAGTATCCTCTGGCTGCTCTAATAATATATTAGCAAGGTCAAGGTCAAACTTAGAAAGATCTGCGAAATCAACAACGACAAATTTATGGTCCTTTCTTAGATTTTCAACTATTCGGTTATAATAATGAGATTCCAAAAAATCATGGAACCTCTTTATTTGTTCACTTGCGTCAATTCTAACTAATTCTTGCATGGATACCTCTATGTTCTTTAGTTTAAATACCTTATGCGCGGATGTCCAGTGCTAAGCTTGGTAAAGAATAAAAAACTAAGCTTTAGCTTTTTTGAGATTTTCTATAAGCTTGTCTAATGCAAGATGCACTTCTGTTTCGCTCTTTGTTCCCGTGCATACAATTTTCCCATTACTAAACAGCAGGAATGTTGCCTGTGGATTGGTTTTTGTTGGTGGCAGCTTGTAGACTAAACCTGGAAATTGCTCAGGCTCGTACTCGACATTTTGCAGCTTTGTTGCAAGCTCATTTAAATTTAGATCCATTCCAACAGCGCCAGAAGCAACAATGTTCTGGATTTTTATTTCAGGCTTTACTTTAATCTTGATATTTATCTTTTCCAGGCTCTTTATTATCTTCTTTATGCTTTCCTGGACTTTGTCAATTGTTCTTGCGCCTGTACAGACCACTTTACCAGAGCTAAAGATTAAAGCAGATGTTTTAGGCTCTTTAATCCTTATAACAAGCCCTGGGAACTGTTCTGGGTTATATTCAGTATTGCTTAATGTAGCAGCCATCTTTTCTAATGGTATATCGTGCTCTAGAGAAGTAGAGACAACTATATTTACTATCTTTATGTCTCTAGTAACCTTTTTAGTCATTTTCACACCCCCTAAGCGTAAACTTGTTTATAAACCTTTAAAAACGGGGTTGTATTTAAATACTTTTGTTTTTAAATAGCGGGGTTTTGATATAGGGATTTAAGAGAATATGCCTCCTTTATTTCCTGTGGAACTTTGTTTTTAATATAAGCTAAAAAACCAAAAATTATTAACTAAATCTAATTTAAAACAGGTAAAATGATTGATATTGTGATACCCCATAATAATGAAGAGGAATTTATTTCTATGGCAGAGAAATTAGGGTATGATGGCGTATGTCTTCTTTATCATTCTTTTAATGTATCTAAAAAATTTGATTCAAAGAATATTAAAATATATTCCGAGGTGTTAGCAGACAGCAAGCTTTTCAATAAAAAAAAGCCGAATGGTTTTGTTGCTGTTAAAAGCTCTAATAATGACAAGGAAATAATGGAAAGGTCAAAATCAGATATGATTTTTTCTTTTGAAGACAATGCCAGGAAAGATTTTATCCACCAAAGAGGTTCTGGATTGAATCATATTATGTGCAGATTAGCAAAAAAGAATAATGTTATTATTGGATTTTCATTGAATTCTATTCTAAATGAGGGAAACATACAGAGGATTATGGGGAGGATGAAGCAGAACATAAAACTTTGCAGGAAATTTAAGGTTAGAAGCCTAATAGCTTCTTTTGCTGAGAATCCTTTTGATATGAGAAGCAGCCATGATATGATAAGTTTGTTTAAAATTTTGGGCATGGAGAATCCTGAGTTTTTGAAAGAATCAGATATAAGGGGCATGTAAGTTGGGCATCAAGAAAAAGTTAGTCATTTGCTTTATTTTAATTATTATTAGTTATATTGTTTTTCTGGGCTCTATTTTCTGGGGAGAAGGACAAAAAACTGAGGATTTTGGTTTGAGACTATTTTTTGTTATTGTTGTTTTGGTGGTTATACTTGGTTTTATTGGTTATGCACTTAGACGTTATTTCTTTAAGCCAGAGCCAAAACTTCCAACTCTTACACAAAAAGATGTTATTCTAAGGCAGGTTTCAAAAAAGCGTTTTGAAAGTGATAAGGTAGAAAAACTTTTTAGTGAAAGGGAAGGAGAAAAAAAGAAGAAGAGAGAAGAGATTTTTGGAAAGTTTTAAAACAAAAAAGAAAAATAAATAATACGAAATGTTTATATATAACTTATTTTATAGAAAGAGTATTTGGTAAAGAGGTGTATGATGAGTAAAAAAGCACAAGGTCTTTCTGTTAATGTCATTATAGTAGCTGCTATAGCTCTGATAGTTCTTGTTGTGCTGGTTGCTATCTTTACCGGAAGATTAGGCGGATTTAGCAAGGGTGTAAGAGAGACAACCAGCTGCACTCAGATATGTGTGGCTAGAGGCTATGACTCTGGCTCAACTGACGAAGCTAAAGGTACGGCATTGCTAGGCGCAAGAGACGGTGATGGAAAACAGTGCTATTGCAAAGAAGAGACTACTCCAGATTAAAACAATTTTTCCAAATATTTATAAAGATATAATATAGGAATAACATTATGTCCGGAAAAAGAAAAGCACAAGGTCTTTCTATAACCACAATTATAGTTGCTGTTATAGCTCTTATTGTTTTGGTTGTTCTTATTGCTGTATTGACTGGAAATTTCGGAAGGTTTTCTGGCGGGGTAGGAAACGCGGCTTCATGTAACACTGCTTGCAAGGCGTTTGGGAAACAGATGTTAGACAAAAATAAACTTCCAGCAAATGAAGCAGGTTGTGAGGCTCAAGCTGAACTCAAACAACTGTACATATTTGGAGATTACTCAGATGTAGACGAGGGTAAAGTATGTTGTTGCGAGCCTAAAGATACTACACCCTCCACCACAACCCCGAAACCCACACAGAGTATTTGATGAATTGCAAACTTTTCTTCCAATTAAAAATCAATTTTTCACAAATATTTATATATAGGTATTCTTAGAAACAGACATATGCTTAAAAAAAGAGATGCTCAGGGATTATCTATACAGGTTGTAATATTAGCAGTAATCGCGCTTATAGTTCTTGTTGTTATAGTTGCTATATTTACTAGGGAAACTGGCAGGACTTCCAGCGCTTTGGAAAGCTGCGAAGGCAGAGGAGGGGAATGTATGGCTACTATAGACTTATGTGGTCAAGGAAGAATAATGCCTGGAGTTGAGTGTCCCAAAGAGAAAAGGTTTTGTTGTTATACAGTTGATAAGTTAAAGTGATTTCTTATATTAATTATTATTAGGAGCCCCACCAAATCCATGTAGGAATCCATGTGTTAATGACGCCCGAGCTGACTTTTTATCCGGATCGTTTGATAGTCTCTCAGCGTACTTTCTAACATCATCCTCAAACGCTGCTAAATAGGTACCAGAAAGTGTTCCATAGATATATTCATGAGCAGGTTTACTCAATGCCAAAAGTTCTTCATACTTAAAGTCAGTTATTGCTACAGCATATATTGCCCTGTCTAGCCATCCTTTTGCTAGTTCAAACCGTTTTTTATCATTTGTTATATTAGCTTCATAACCCATCTCATAAGCCTTTAGCGTATATTCGCTAATCTGTTTAGGGCTTAATGGAGTATAATCTGGAAGCTTGTCTTCTAAAGAAGTGGAAGTTTGATTTTCTATTGTTGTGATTATAGGAGTATCTGTTGAAGGAATATTAGGCACTTCTGCTATAATTGCTGGGGGATTATAAGGAGCAGGAGCAATATCATCATTAGAAGCAAATTGATTATATGCGATAGCAGAACCAGCGAGAACTAAAGCAGCAAGGCCTCCAATTATTATTTTCTTTCCCATATTATTATATTTATTGCTTGGATTGTAATCTGGCATTAAAACCACATTAAGAAGATATGAATATTAGAGTATTTAAATCTTTCTGTTTTATAGTCACAATAAAGTAGTAAATAAAGAAGGTAGATTTAATGATAAATCCAAGCCTTGCGCCAAGCATTTTTCCATCTAATCTAAAAACAATTTCACAAATATTTATATATAGGTATTCTTAGGAACAGATATATGCTTAAAAAAAAACACGCAGAGTTTTTCACTATAAAAGTCATTATGGGATTGGTATTAGCTATTGTGATGGGGCTTCTATTTTTTTTGATGGTAAGAAACAGCATAAGAGTGAATATTTAACAATGAAAAACAAAAAAGGATTTCCTGCATTGGAGGTTATAATAGCAATAGTTATTGCTATCTTAATCTTTGGGGTTATTTCTTTTGTGGTAAAGAATACAGCACATGCTGCAGAGGCAAAAACACAGACTGAAACATGCAGGCTTTCAAATGCAATAAAAGCCGGTATAGAGGAAAAAAGTGAAGGCTGGGCTCCTGGAATAAGGCTTTGCAGCACAATAGACAAAACAGAAGGAGAATCACAAGTCCCTACAAAATGGTATGAGGGGAAATATAAGGATGATAATAATGAAGCTGCAGCAGCAGAAATCAGGGATATGATTACAAATTGCTGGTATATGTGGCTCGAAGGATCAAAACCAAACATGTTTAACCAATATTCTAATGTTGAAACATGTTTTGTGTGTTATATGTTTAAAACAAGAGCAGAAGTAGAGAAAGTTGATTATGATAAATTAAAAGAATCAATGAATGAGCCATATCGTCCTGCTGACAATGGAGGGTGGTGCACCCCTAATGGTGGTTTTTTAATAGAAGGTAGTAATGAGTGTCCTAATAAAATTAATGGAATTGATGGAGGATGGAAGAAAGCATCATTAAATAAAAATGGAGATGTATGTTGCGTGAGAGAAAAGGTAACAGACGAATGCTTAAATAAAGGTGGGAAGTGTGGCAAAGGACCAGAAGAGGGATTTTCAACAAAATACTTAGAATGGTCTTGCCCCTCAGGAGAAATATGTTATGTAGACCCAGATAAGATGGAGTCTTATGCACAGTATATAGCAAAAAATGATGGAGACCTTTATTTTATTTCTCCAGAAACTGTAAAAGGTTATGAAGCAGGGCAAGAATATGCAATCTCTTTTGTTAGCCCAAGCATGCAATGTGATGTAGGATGTCAAATTAAGTATTTTTTTACAATTGACCTT
>JAZDMC010000026.1:0-2274 GCA_043801325.1 Candidatus Woesearchaeota archaeon
ACAACAGGAGAGGGTGCCTGCACATCTGTTATCTGTATTTTTGTTTTGTTTGATATTATTACAGCGCTTTTCTTCTCAATTGAGGAAATTGAGGTTATGGACAATACTTCAGGCTCATCCAGTATTATCGGGCCATGGGCAGAAAAAGCATATCCAGTAGAGCCAGTAGGAGTTGAAACAATCAAGCCGTCTGCATTATCTTTCCATAATTTTTCATTATTCAGATTCAAAGTATACCTTATCAAAGAAGCGCTCTTAGAGGAAAAAATTCCTATATCATTCAGCGCAGAATAGCTCAAACCATTAAACTTTGCAACAATCCTTGCCCTTTTCAGGATATTATATCTGCCTTTTTCAATTAAATCTATGCACTGCTGAAAATTTGCAGCATCAGCCTGAGAAAGAAAACTCTGCATAGAAGCAATACCAAGCAAAGGAATCTGTTTTTTGCCTAAATCCCTAAAGGTTTTTAAAATTAAATTATCATCCCCTATTGCCAGTATTACATCCGGATTTGCTTCATTAATATCTTTTTTATTTCCGGAAACCTTTGTATTTTTATCTATAATAAAACCTAAATTCTTCTCTTTTAGATATGCAACTACTTTTTTTGTGAGCTCTAAAGAGTCAGCATCGTTATTGCCTGTTACAAAATACATACGAAAAAGTAAATTTTGCCAATTTAAATAACTTGCTGTTTATAGGCAAATTTTGCCTCTTTAAAAGATAAAACTAACATAAATTGCCTCATCCAATAACTATTTTAAAAGCATATAGTTAATAGCAAAAATGCAGATTCAACAATCTATGACGGAAGATACAAATAAACTCATAGAAGAAGTACTAAAACTAAAAAAACAGAAAAATGCAGTTATTTTGGTCCATAACTACCAAAGGCCGGAGATGTATAAAATTGCCGATTTTATTGGCGACTCTTTGGAATTATCCAGGCAGGCAGCTAAGACGGATGCAGATGTAATTTTATTCTGCGGAGTTAAATTTATGGCAGAGACTGCTAAAATTTTAAGCCCAAAAAAGACAGTTTTGCTTCCATCTTTAGAAGCCGGATGCTCATTAGCAGATATGGCAACTGTTGAACAATTAAAAGAAGTAAAGAGCAAATATCCTGATGCTGCTGTTGTAAGCTATGTGAATACAAATGCAGACATAAAAGCAATGTCTGATGTCTGCTGCACATCAATGAATGCTGTAAAAATTGTTAATTCCCTGCCAAACAAGGAAATAATTTTTTTGCCTGACAAGAACCTTGGAAGATATGTTGCATCAAAAACAGACAAAAAAATTATTTTGTGGGGAGGATACTGTTTTGTGCATGAGAAGCTAAACAAGAAAATGATTGAGGATTTAAAGAAAGAACACCCAGATGCAAAAATAATTGCGCATCCGGAATGCAGAGAAGAGGTTTTGCAGATTTCAGATTATATTACAGGTACAGGAGGGATGGCAAAATTTGCCAAGTCAGACAATTCACAGGATTTTATTGTTGCTACAGAATGCGGAATGAGTGAAAAATTAAGATTGGATGTTCCAAACAAGAATTTTTATTCATTCTGCAATGTATGCCCTTACATGAAATCAACCACCTTGCCATTGGTTGTGAACTCTTTGGCCAATAACCAGCATGAAATCACACTGCCAGGGAAGATAATAACAAAAGCAAGAAAAGCATTGGACAGGATGCTTGAGTTTACATAAGATGAGAGACAAGCTCGTTCTTGAATTCTGGGACAGGAAAAGCTTTTTTGAGACTGAAGAATATCATTCTTATGTGAAAAATTTGATTAATGAAAAGATAAAAGAAGACCTTGATGGCGGTGATATAACAACTGATTCTTTAATCAATGAGAATGAAAAAATAAAAGCTGTTATAATCGCAAGGGAAGACGGAATAATTGCAGGCATCGAAGAAATTTCCTTAATTTTAAATGAAGAAGCAACAGCCATAAAAAAAGACGGCGATATCATAAAAAACGGGGAAATTATTCTTGAAATTGAGGGGAATGCAAGAAAAATACTGGCTTATGAGAGGACTTTGCTTAATATAATGCAGAGGATGAGCGGCATTGCTACATTAACCTATAATTTGAAAAAATTAATAAAAAATAACTGCATGATTGCAGCAACAAGAAAAACATTATTTCCGCTGCTGGATAAAAAAGCTGTTTCTGCCGGCCAAGGCTTAACTCACAGGCTGACTTTAAATGATGCTGCGCTTATTAAGCATACCCATATGAAGATAATGAATAATGGATT
>JAZDMC010000025.1:0-11621 GCA_043801325.1 Candidatus Woesearchaeota archaeon
AGGCAATTAAAAGAAACACATGATGTTGGCAAGCCTTTAGGCTATCCTTTCTTTCGGGAAAAGAAGATTGAAAAATACCGGGTTTATTTTTTAGTTTATGAAGATGTTGATACTGTATTGCTAATAACAATAAGCGACAAGGAAACACAGCAGGATACTATTAACAAAATCAAGGAAAATTTAGACTATTATTATAGCTTAATAAGAAAGAACCTTTAACGCTCCCTTAACCTGCCTTTTGCAGCGTCATCTAAGCCGCGCTTAATGCTTAAAAGAAGTTCGTCTTGAGCAACCTGCTCCAAGCGCTTTAGGTGCTCATACTCTTCTTTGGGTATTGTTACTGTCTCCATAGTGTACTTAAATAGGGCTTTTACTATAAATATCTTTCTTTTTTGATTGTAAAATGTGAGGGGTTTAGGGGGTTAAAGTTTTTATAGGGTTGTGTAGTGAATAGGTAAAATAGAGTGGTTTTAATGGGTATATTTACTTGGTTAATTGTTGGTGTAATAATTCTTGGCGTTATTGCTTATGCTAATCCTCAGTTATGGGAAGATGTAAAATGGAAGGTAACGGAAGGTAAAAATGTTGTTGTTTCAAAAGCAGAGTCCATAAATACCCCGGGGATAATAGAACCAACAAAGAAAGCAGATACTTTAGTGTCAAAATGCAAAAGAAGTTTTGATGATTGTAAGGATATATCTAATAAAAAAATGGGTGTATATATTTCTATTTCAGAAATAGAAGAAGTTAATAACACAGATGAAGCATGGAATTTTTATGATATTTGGTTTACTAGGATAGAAAGGGATAACAAAAGGCAAGAAGAAAAAATCAACAAAACAGGTTTTCCACAAGTTCTTATAGCTTACTCATTTAAATGGTCAAATAATGACCTCCAATTACCTTCTGTAGCAGTATGTAATGAGAAAGGAGAATTAACTCAAGATTCAAAAGGAGCATTATCTTGTGGTTAAAATGACACCACTTAAATTTATTTAAAAAATGAAATTAACTTAAAAAGTCATTTTGAAATAGGGAACCAAAAAGATTACTAATTCTGCCAACAAAAACATTATAGAAATTGCTATTACTTGTTCTATCCATTTTAATTCTCTCTGAAAAGCAAAAATAGTAGAGATGGGTGTAAAAATTGCAATAAATACTAATAAGATTATATGCCTTAATATATCATTTGTAAGTAATGCAGATGTAATCATTTAAATTTGTTTAAATAATTCATTATTTTTTTTAACCTTCCTCAATATCCCTTTGCATGTCTCTAATTTGCTTGTGTTCCTGGGCCATATTCAAGAAATACTCATGGATTCTTGTGTCATTAGTCAGTTCTGGGTGGAAGGTTGTGATTAGTAAATTATGCTGCCTTATCATGACAGGGTTGTTTTTGTGCTCTGAAAGTATCTGTACTCCGTTATAGAAGCTTTTGATTATTGGGGCTCTTATGAAGACTCCATTAAAGCTGCCGATGTCTTTTATGCTTAATTCTGCTTCAAAGCTGTCTATTTGCCTTCCATAGTCATTTCTTTTTATGCTTATGTCTGCCAAACTAAGTTTTGGCTGCTTTGCCGCGCCTATAATGTCTTTTGCAAGTATTATAGCGCCTGCGCATGTGCCGTAAATTGGCATCCCTTGCTTGTGTTTTTCCTTTATTGCCTTGTCAAGACTGTATTTTTTCATTAACATGCTTATGGTTGTGCTTTCTCCGCCAGGTATTATCAAAGCATCTATATCTGTTAAATCTTCTGAATATTTTACTTTTACTGGCTCTACACCTAACTTAGTTAATATTCTTGCATGCTCCCTTACGTCACCCTGTAAAGCCAGAATTCCTACTCTCATTTTTGTACAATGGTTTTAGTTTTATCTTATTTTTAACAATTATTTGTTAAGTCATTATTTGATACTAGACTCTATTACTTTATTGCACTGAAAATTTATTAATAAATCAATGGTTTTGCGTCTTATTGTACTATTTCAATGCCCCCTTTCCTGCATCCTTAACTCTAATTTCTCAATTTCAAGGCCTTTCATGGCTTCCCCTAACCCTTCAGAAACCTTCGCAACTATTTTTGGATCATCGTAATGTGTTGTTGCTTCAACAATTGCTTTTGCTGTTTTTTCCGGATTTTCAGATTTAAAGATTCCAGAGCCTACAAAGATTCCATCGGACCCTAAAAGCATCATTAATGCTGCATCTGCTGGAGTAGCAACTCCGCCAGCAGCAAAATTTACAACTGGCAAGCGCTGTAATTTTCTTGTTTCTTCTACGAATTCAAAAGGAACTCTGAGCTTAACAGCTTCTTTCTGTAACTCTCTTTTTGACATATTTTTTAACTGTTCAATTTGTTCCTTAATTAGGTTTATGTGCTTAACAGCCTCAATTATATTTCCAGTGCCAGGTTCTCCTTTTGTTCTTATCATTGCAGCACCTTCATTTATCCTTCTTAATGCTTCACCTAGATTTCTAGCGCCGCATACAAAAGGAACTTTAAAGGAATTTTTGTCAATATGCTTGTTGTCTGCAGGTGTCAGAACTTCACTTTCATCAATATAATCAACACCTAAAGCTTGTAAAACCTGCGCTTCTGCAAAATGGCCTATTCTGGCTTTAGCCATAACTGGAATAGTAACTGTTTTCATTATTTCTTTTATTTTTTTTGGGTCAGCCATTCTTGCTACACCACCAGATTTTCTTATGTCTGCCGGTACCCTTTCCAAGGCCATAACAGCCACTGCACCTGCTTTTTCAGCTATCTTAGCATGCTCAGCAGAAACAACATCCATTATTACACCGCCTTTGAGCATTTCTGCCAGGCCTTTCTTTAATCTAAAAGTTCCAGTACTGTTGTTAATCTCCATAACTTAACCCCTAATAGTTAGAAATAGTGATAGAGATTTAAAGATTACGGAAATAAAATAGGTTTAATAGTAAATTATAAATACCAGTTATTATTGTAGAATGGTTATGAAAATTATAAAGAGGGTTTTTATTTTGCAGTTCTTGTTTTTGCTTGCAATTCCATTGGTTTTAGGGGAAATAAGCACGACACTTCCAGAAAAAAGCCTTTACAATTTTGGGGAGAAGATTGCCCCTTTTGTCTCCCTTAAGCAAGATATGGATTATGATGGTTTCTTTAGTTTGGATATTCTTTGTGACAATTACGGTTTGCAGTATTATGCCATACCCTTAGCTTTGGAAGCTGGAATGAGGACGCAGTTAAATGTTCCAGAGCTTTCCTTATCTAAGCTCATGACTGGCAAATGCTACTTAAGATCAAGCTTCGAGGCAAGTGATGGAGAAGCAATTGATACTGGAGCATCAAAGGATTTTGTGGTGACAAACAAAGTAAATATACTTATTGATGAAGAATTAGGGGCAAAACCCGGAGAAGACATCACTATTTCTGGAGAAGTAAGAAAACAAAGCAATGAAATCATGCCAAAAGGAGAGGCAAAGATATCCTTTAATGGCAATGAAGAAAAAGTTGGTGTGGTTTCTGGAAATTTTGAGCATGTAATTCATTTAGACAGCGATATTGAGGCAGGAGATATCCCAATGGTTATAGTAGTGACTGATAAATACGGCAATTATGGAGATAAAGTTTTAAAGGTTAAAGTGCTGCCTATACCCACAAGAATTGAGAATAATCTTGAAAATAGTGTTTTAATGCCCGGAGACACCCTAAGAGCAAAAGTGGTTCTTTATGACCATAGCAGCAAGGCCATAAATGGAACCAAGATACATGTCAAAATTTTTGGCCCTGGTGAAAATCTTATTGCAGAAAAAGATATACAGAATATGAATTATTTTGAGTTTGAAACAGAAAAAAGCCAAAAACCCGGAACTTATTATATCCTAAGCGCATTTGAAGATGTAAAAGGGCAGGATAGTTTTATAATACAGGAAGTTAAGAAGATTGTTATGTCCCAAACAGATAATTTTGTGTATGTTGAAAATGTTGGAAATGTGAATTATGATGACAAAGTAACTATTGTTCTTGAAAGTAATGATAAAAAATACCTGATAAACAAAAAAATTAACCTTGAGCCAGGAGAAAAAATTACAATAGACCTTTCAAAAGAAGTGCCTCAGGGAACTTATGATATCACTCTGCCAGAAGAAGCTGTTGTTAGTGGAGCAGAAGCTAATGCCGAGGGTGAAGATGCCTTAGGAGTTACTGAAGAACAGAATGTAATAGAAGGTGTGCCAATCGAGGATAACCGCAATGCAATAAAGAAAACTGCTGATGGAATGTCTGGAGTTACAGGAGCAGTTGTAGGCGCAGCAGGGTATGTAGCTTCAAGGCCTTTGCTTGCCACAACACTATTAATTTTAATAATTCTTGGGACTGTGGCACGTTACTCCAAAGATTTCATAATTGGCAAAATAAAAGGAAAAAAAGAGGATGATACAAGCCACTTATTTGAAGATTTTAAGTTTGACAAAGAAAATGAAGATAATAGGGATAGAGATTAAAACAATTGAAATAGGAAGATTTTTTCCAAAGGAAAACCAGGTAGAATTGGATATATCTTTTAATGATGGAAGTGACAAAGAAATCTTCAAAGTAGTGGATGCTTCTGAACCTGAGCGTGCTGCTGAAGACATTCTGTCTGACTTAAGAAAAATGGAAAAGAATATCAATAAAATCAGCGAAAACAGGGAAACCATTACGGATAATTTTATGAATATAGTGATAAAAAATGAGGAAGAGCTAATAAAAGAAATGTCGAAATTTATTCAGAAAGCTAAAAGCAAAATGGATAAGATACAGGATAAACATGTTGCAGAGGGTTATCTTGATCTAATAAGGGAATTAAAAAATTTGAAAGCTGATTTTACACAACTTTCTCAATAACTTTTTAATATTTTCTGCATTTAATATTCGCAGTTCTGCTTGGCCTTAATTTCTCAGCGCCTTTGCCTTTATTCCTTAATCCGCGGCTTTTTCTTGCAGCTGAGGTCAAGCCCCTAAAAACACGACCTTTATGCTTAGACTCGAAGATCCAGTGTATTCTTGGATCCGCAAAAATCTGTGGATGAGACTTATCTACTAAAATGATCTCATACCAAAAACAAAGTCCGTCCTCTCCTACATAATAACTGTTCAAAACTTCACAATTGGGATATTTTCTTGCAGCACGTTCTTCTGCAACTGACTGGTAGCTTTTGTCTAGGTCTTTTCTTTGTCCAAAATGCTTGCTTCTTCTCCCTTTCCTTATAGTTTCTCTTTGCCTTCCGCCCCTGTCAACTCTTTGCCTTACTATAATATAACCCTGTTTTGCTTTGTAACCTAATGATCTTGCCCTGTCAATCCTGGTAGGTTTTTCAATCCTTACAGTAACCCCTTCTTTTCTCCACTCTATAAGTCGGTTTTGCCAAATATCTCCTAAATTCTCTTTTGGCTTTTTCCAAATTTTTCTGATATATTTATACATCCCCATTTTAGCCTCCATTATTAAAATTGATTTTTTAATTTTAGGATTCAGGTAAGCAACTACCTACATTTCCTTATTCTAAGAAACAAATGCCTGTTTATAAAATTTGTTATTTGCACAGAATAGCAACAAACTAAAACTAAAATAGCAAACTATTTATATTCTAATCAAAACAAAAAGTAAAATGGTATTAGACAGCCAAAATATGCTGCAAGTGATTAAGGATTTTCCTAAGCAATGCAGGGAAGCTTTAAACTTGCCAAAAGGAGTTTCTGCTCAAGGGGAAGTGAGCAATATTGTTGTTTTAGGCATGGGTGGAAGCGCTATTGGCGGTGATTTGCTTAAAATTTATTTGAGTGAGGAAAATATTCCAGTTTATGTCAATAGAGACTACAAAGTGCCAAATTTTGTCAGCGAGCAAAGCCTGGTTTTTGCTGTATCTTATTCAGGCAATACTGAAGAGACTTTAAGCGCTTTAAATGATGCAAAAGAAAAAAATGCGCAAATAATTGCGATTACTTCTGGAGGAAAGCTGGCAAATGAATGCAAAAAAGCAATAAAAGTGCCTTCTGGATTGCAGCCAAGGGCTGCTTTAGGCTATTTGTTCTTTCCAATGCTGGGAGTACTGCATAATTCAAATATTATCAGGGTAAGAAATGATGATTTAAATGAGATGATGGATATTTTGAAAAAAACAGACAAATTTAATGACCTGGCGGAAAGCTTGGCTAAAAAATTAAAGGAAAAAATACCAGTAATTTATGCTTCTGATACCTTAGGCGCAGTGGCTTTTAGATGGAAAACCCAGATAAACGAAAATGCAAAAATGCCTGCTTTCTATAATGTTTTCTCGGAAATGAATCACAATGAAATTGCCGGATACAAGGGCATGGACAGGAAGTTTGTTGCTGTTTTGATAAGGGACAAGTATGACAATGAAAGAATAAAGAAGAGAATGGATATATGCAAGGATATTATGGAAGTAACTGCTAATGTTGAAGAAGTGCAAACACAAGGAAACAGCTTATTAGCGAGAATGTTTTCTGCAATTTATCTTGGTGATTTTGTTTCCTACCATCTAGCTTTATGGAACAGGGTTGATCCAAGCCCTGTTGAGGTTATTGAGGAGATGAAGAGGAAGCTGGTTGAGTAATCATCTAAAAATTTATAACTTACAACATATTTCTTATTTTTGGGGAAAATGCTGCTTAAATCAATTAAACTAAATAATATCAGGAGCTATCTTAACCAGCAGATAGACTTTCCTTCAGGCTCTTTGCTTCTTTCCGGGGATATTGGTTCTGGCAAATCAACAATATTGCTGGCAATAGAATTTGCTTTGTTTGGCTCCAAGCCTTCTGAACTGCCTGCTAGCTCATTACTAAGGCATGGGAAAAATGAAGGTTCTGTTGAGCTGAGCTTTAATCTGGATGGGAAAGATGTGGTGATAAAGAGGAATCTGAAGAGGGGAAAGAATGCCATAAAGCAGGAGACTGGTTATATAATAACAAATGGCATTAAGAAAGAATTAAGCCCTGTTGAAATGAAGAGCGAGGTGTTTGATTTACTAGGGTATCCAAAAGATTTAGTTTCAAAGGGAAAAGACCTTATTTACAGGTATACTGTTTATACACCTCAGGAAGAGATGAAAAGAATTCTTGCAGAAGATAAGGATACAAGGCTCAATACATTAAGGAAAGTATTTAACATAGACAAGTACAAAAAAATAAGGGAAAACACCTCTATATTTCTAAGGGGGGTAAAAGAAAAGAGAAAAGAGTTTGAAGGGTTTATATCTGATTTAGAGGAAAAGAAAAAAGAATTTGATTCTATATGGAAAGAGGATTTCAGCTTAAATGAAAAAATAAAAAATATTATGCCAAGAGCTGAGAAAGCAAAAGCAGAAGTTGTTAAAAAAAGGGAAAAAAGTTCCGTATATGAGGATAAAGTTAATGAGTTCAATAAGATAAAGAAAAATTTTGAACTTCTTGAACTGGACTTAAGCAAGACTCTTGATGGATATAACAATAATAACAGAACAATATCAAGACTGAATGAGCAAATTGCGCAGATTGAAAATGACCTAAAAAAAGAGAAAATAAGCGAAACTGGAGACATAAAAGAGAAAATAAAAAATCTTGAAAAGAATATCAAGGATCTGCAGGAAGAAATTGACAAAGCAAAGCAGAAGCTGAGTGAATTTGATATTAATAAAAGCAAGGCAGAAGAGATTATTGATACTGTTTCCAAAATGGAAAAATGCCCATTGTGCCTGCAAAATGTAGGGCACGAGCATAAGAATTATATTAAGGACTGGGAAATCAGGAATATAATGGGGGCAGAGCAAAACATGAAGTTTTATTCTGAAAAAGAAAAGGAAATTAGAGCTAAATTAGATTCTGCAGAGAAAGAAAAGGAGGTATTGAGAAAATCAGAGAGCAGAATGGAATTAGTAAAACTAAAAATGCATAATGTTAAGGAGAAAAATGAAGAAAAAGAAAGCATGGAAAAAACACAGGTTGAACTGAAGAAAAAGATTGGAGAGATAAACACCAAGAAGATTGAGACTAATGAGAAAATTGAAGTTATGAAAAATGTCGGGGAAGACTATAAAATAGTCAAGATGCAGCTTGATATAGCATTGGAAGAAGAAAAAAAGCTGGACATAGAAAAAACAGGGCTGGAGAAAGAAAGAGAATCGCTAAACCGCATCATGAAAACTTTAGAGATTGAGATAGGCAAAAAAACCAAGGCAAAGGGAAAATTAAGTTATCTGGCTGAGATGCAAGACTGGCTGGAAAATTATTTTGTGAATCTCATGAGCACAATGGAGAAGCATGTTATGCTCCGTGTTTACAGGGAATTCAATGAATTATTTAAAACATGGTTCAATATCCTGATAGAAGATGAAACAATTTCTGTAAGGCTGGATGATGAGTTTACTCCGGCAATTGAGCAGAACGGCTATGAAACTTATATTGATAATCTTAGCGGAGGAGAAAAAACAGCAGTCGCTTTATCGTATAGGTTGTCATTAAACAAGGTAATAAATGACATAGTAACAGGCATAAAGACAAAAGAGATTTTAATGCTTGATGAGCCGACAGATGGCTTTAGTTCTGAGCAGCTTGACAAGGTAAGGGATGTTCTGGACCAATTAAACATGAATCAGGTAATTGTTGTAAGCCACGAAACAAAAATAGAGAGCTTTGTTGATAGTGTTATAAGGATTGGAAAGGAAGAGCATGTGAGCAAGGCTTACTGAATTCTATACTAAAATCGCAACCTTTAAAAACTCAGAACTGTTTTTTAGGGGTATGGAACTTAAGGGTAAAAGCATGGAAAGCTTGAAGCATGAAGACAAAGTTACAGTGTGCCCTGACTGCGGCAGCACTAATCTAGGTTTTGATAAAGGAGAAACTTTCTGCAAAAAATGCGGTTTAGTTATCGATTAGATTTTACTATTTCTATAATTGATTATTAATTGGCGAGTAATTAAGATATCATAAAAATAAGGGAAACTTTTAAATAAGATTAAGTTCAGGTGACTATTATTGGTATTTTTACCAAAAAAATTGGAGGTAACGAAAAATGAGAATTGATGATGAACCAACTCCGGAACCAGAAGAACCAACTCCAGAACCAGAGGAACCTACTCCAGAACCGGAAGATGATCCGGAGACTGAGTAAGTTTAGTAAAACTTTTTTTTTATTTTTTTTCTTAATTTTTTAAACCTTTTTTCTAATGCAGGCTTTTATCTATAGAATTGCTTATAATATCTGCTTTTAGGTCATAAGTACTGCAATTCATTACCTTAACATCAACCTCATCCCCTAAATTAAAATTTCCTTTTACAATTACGGGCTTGTATGCAAAGTTCCTTCCAATCCATGTATTGTCTTTTCCAATTTCATCAATGACAATTTTTCCTTCCCACCCAATCCATTTTTTATTTTGTTTTAAAGCTACATCAATGTACAGTTCTGTTAGTGCCTTGCTTCTTTCTTTCTTTATGTTGCTTGACACCTGCTTCATTCTTGATGCGATAGTGTTTGGCCTTGAGGAGAATCTTGAGATGTTAAGCACATCCGGCTTTATGTCCTGGATCAAATGCAAAGAATCCTGGAATTGCAGTTCAGTTTCTGTTGGGAACCCAACAATCATGTCAGTTGCTATTGTTATGTTTTTGACATATCTCCTGAAGTTAGATATTGTTTCCTTGAATTCATGGACATTGTATTTTCTTCTCATCTTGCCTAAAATTTCATTATTGCCTGCTTCAACAGGAATATGGAGAAACTTAAACATGTGCTCGTCCTGGTAAATCTGGGTAAGCTCGCTGATCATAGCCATGACGTGCCTTGGATTCAGCATGCCTAGCCTGATTTTGTAATTTCCTTCCACTTCATTGAGAATTTTGTCTAATAATTCCGGAAGCTTTCTTTTTCCTGCGTCTAAGCCATAAGCTCCAGTATCCTGGGCTGTTAGCCAGATTTCCTTGCAGCCCTGCTTGACATACCTCTTAACCTCATTAACAATACTTACTTCTGGATAACTGAGAATATTTCCTTTGATTAGTTTGACAGAGCAATAAGCGCATAGATCTGCACAGCCTGATGCTATTAGCACTATGCCAATGATATTATTTGTGTTTGATTTTGGCAGCTCCGCTTTATCTATGCTTTCTCTGGCAAGAGCTTCCAAGACATTTCCCTGCAATGACTCTTCAACTGCCTCTTTTATTCCATGTATATTATTAGTGTTGATTAGGCTTGCGTCTTGGTTTATATTCCTTATATGGGCGATTATATCGCGGCTGATGCAGCCAGCAATGATTAATTTTTTTTCTGGAAACGTATTGGTAAATTTTAGTATCTCTTTTAATGCTGTAGCATTGCCTTTGACAGTGCAGATATTAATAATATTCACATCTGAATCTTCCATGTTGTTAACTATGCTGAAGCCTGCTTTAGTGAGCAGGCCTTTCATAATTTCAGAATCAACTAAATTTGCGCTGCAGCCATGTGTTTGGATGTATACTTTTGTCATTATGTTCCAGAATAAGTATTAAATTTAAAAATGTTTTTAACAAAAAGATGCAATCTTTTGGTTTTGGAGAATTTCAGTTTTCTGCCCTTGCAACCTGGTGATTGCACTTCTCGCACCTTAGTACTTTGTATTTTGTGCCAGCAACTACTTGTTCCCTTATAAGTTCCATTTCTACTTTGCATTTCTTGCAATAATCATCCACGCCCATCTTAATATATGCCTTTTGGTTTCACTACTATTTAATTTTTGTCTTTAATTTGTATATTTTTAACAAATGCAAGGCTTCATCTATCAACAATTCCGCTTTTTCTTTGCTTGGAGCATCTGAAATAATTCTTAATATATCTGACTCTGTTTTTGATTGCCTGAACCAAACAAAAGAATTGCCATCTAAAAAGACTTTTAGACTTCCTGATTTTGCGTCTTTTATCTGGCATTGTTTTTTTCTGTAATATGGCATTAATTTTTTCTTAATTTTAGTATACTCTTTTGATTTAATTTCAACTTTCTTTTTTATGTTATAGAACTCTGGAAGCTCTTTAACCAACTCTTCAAGTTTTTTGCCTTTGTTTGCAATTATTTTTAACAAATAAATCAATGTTAATATTCCGTCCCTGCATCTTGAGCCAGGTATTACTATTCCAGAGCTGCTTCCTTCCCCTCCAACTGGAGCTTTTAACTCATACATTTTGTCAACAACATTTATCTCTCCAACCTGGGTTTCAACATATTTTGCGTTGCATTTTTTTGCTGTTTCCCTTACCACCAAAGAAGTTGCGTCATTCACTACAATGACTTTATTTTTAGCATTTTTTAGAATTTCGTCTGCAATTAATGCTAATAAGTGATTCCCAGAGACCAGGCCTTTGCTAGTCATTATTTCAACTCTGTCAGCATCGCAGTCAAAGCCGGCAGCAAAATCATATTTTTTGTCTCTTACCTCATTTGAAAGATACAATAAAGAATCTTCAGTAGGCTCTATGACTCTATTAAAAATGCCGTGTTTCATACTGATTCCATGAACTTGGACGCTAAGCTTTTCAAGAACTGGTTTGGCAATGATTCCAGTTCCTCCATTCGGGTCAATGAGCACTTTTAATTTGGAATGTTTTAT
>JAZDMC010000064.1:0-7035 GCA_043801325.1 Candidatus Woesearchaeota archaeon
AAAAAAAGACTTAAAACTTTCAAGCAGCATGCAGTTATTGTTTTTGATAGGAGCTATAACCCTGTTTTATCTTTTACTAAAGCCATTGCTGAATATTTTTTTAGCAAGCATCATACTGACTTATACCTTCTATCCCATATACAGGAAGATTAAAAAGCTATTAAAATATGAAAACATATCAATTTTAGTAACGCTTCTCCTGATAGTGATATTATTCCTGATGCCTTTTGTGTTTATAGCATCGCAGATACCAAAACAGACTGCGTATGTCTATGATTATGCTAAGGCGAATGTTATAGGAAAAGATTTTTTTAAATTTGACTGTGTAAATATAAATTCCATAAAATGCAATGCGGTTAATTTTCTTAGTGGAGCAGGGTACTTTGATCTTGATAAGGCAATGGAGTCTATATTTGAAAAAGCGACAAAAATGGCTACGTATGTTGTGGTAGGAATACCTAATATTATTGCAGCTATTGTCCTAGCTTTGTTCATATCCTTCTTTTTGTTTAAGGACGGCAAAAAGCTGATGGACAATATTGCTAAAATAATTCCATTACATAAAAAATATTCTGATAAGCTGATAGAGAAGTTTGGCCAGATAACCCATTCTGTCGTGTTTGCCCATATAATTGTAGCAGTTGCGCAAGGCGCTGTAGGAGCAGTGGGCTTTTACATATTTGGCGTTAAGAGCGCAATTTTTTGGGGTGTTGTAATGGCAATTTTTGCTTTGCTGCCTTTGATAGGCCCTGCTATAATATGGGTTCCAGCAGCATTATTATTGGTTATTAACGGCATAATTATCAATTCTTATTGGGGTATCGGACTTGGAATTGGCTTATTTTTGTATGGAGTTTTCATAATAAGCACAATAGATAATCTTTTAAGAATGAAGATAATAGGAGACACAAGCAATGTTCATCCTCTTACTGTTTTAGTAGGAATTATTGGAGGAATTAACTTGTTTGGATTAGTAGGCATATTCATAGGGCCAATCGCATTGTCATTGTTGATTACATTCTTTAGAGATTTCAGCAGAAACTATACATAAGCCCTTAAAAATAGGAAATCTAGAAAACATCAACAAACAATCTGTGCTTCTCTGTTCCTTCAAGCTCTTCTATTATCCTTTTGATTACTAGTTTCTCAGGATCCGGCATTAGTTTTACACGCTTTTTAATGTCTTCAAAGCTTTCAAAAGGCTTTTCATCTCTTGCTCCTATTATTTCCCACATGTGCTTTTTTCCCACGCCAGGCAGCAGTTCTATCTGGTGCATTCTCGTGCTTAATGGCCTTGCAATATTGAAGAACTCAATGAATTTCTTCTCATTTTTATTTATAATGTCCTTTATAACAAATTCCAGCTCGCTTTTAGCGGTCCTTGTTAATTTTGATAATGGAATCTTGCCTACTATGTGGTGCACTTTGTCCCTTTTGCCCTCGCCAATATAAACTTCTTCATACAGCTGCAAATGCACTTCTTTTTTTGGCACGAGTTCCAGCAAAACAAAATGCTCCCCACCTATAGCTTGCGCTATCGGAGTCTTCATGTACATAGGCCTTTCATCAAATGGGTACCCATTTGGCAGAAAATCCAGGACTATTGCATTTTCTTCTTTTGTTCTTTCCATTTTTTGCACATTCGGTTGTAGTAATTCCATATTGGCTATTATAAGCTTGATGCTGAAACATATTCATGGAATGTTTGCCTGTAATCCTCACTTATTTTTCCAAAACCTTCCATTGCTGATGCCCTTTTCTCCTTTATTTTGAGCATCCTCTCTTTTTCATTGACAACATGCGTTATTTTATTCTCAATTTTCTTCCTTAATTTGTCATTCTTCTTTATTTTTGAAAATATAATCATTTCTTTTTCATATTCTGTCTCAAAGCTTGACAGCAAAGCAAACACCATCGGAGCCCAAAGGTTGAATATTTCTTTTTTGAACAGCTTTGTTTTTATCTTTCCAGGAGGGGGGATTTTAGCTTCTAAAGCTTCCAAGACCTCGCTTTCAACCCTCAATATCTTTTCAAGGTCATTTATCTTGAAGTTTTCAATCTTTATTACTTTTATTTCCCTTTTTCCGTAATCCTTCAGCAGCTTCTTGTCAAAAAACACAATCTTCTGCATCAACTCGTAAACAGTATGCTCTATTCCACCTATGTAAGCTTTTGACAATACCCTTCCAGTTTTTTCAAGGAACTTGACTGGCGTCTTTGATTTAATTGCTTTTAGTATCAGTGATTTTTTAATTATCCCAAGATCCGTCAACAAGCTCTCTTCAAGGTAATTATTGATAGTTTTTATTTTTTGGATTATTTCTCTTATCAATGATAACTTTTCCCTGAGGCTCTCTACTGCATTTTTTTTGTTTTTAAGCTTGTTTATGTTTAATGAAAATGCATCAATTATAAGCTTGTGCAGGATTTTTGCAAGCTTTTTTTTCTTGTTTTCTACACTAATATCCTGGCTGAATAAGGTTTTTTTGTATGAGGATTTCTGGATTTTTGAGCTGCTTTTTATAGCCTTATTGGCTTCTTTTGCTATCCTTTCATAGCTATCAATATGCCTCTTTTCTACATCCACCCTCATTTTTTAATATATTAAGTCCTGTGTTTATAAATATTTTTAATTTGAAACAACCATCAACAGAAATCAATTATTTTCCTACGAACTTATTAACTGCATCAACAATTTTTTTTATATTCTCATTGTTTATGCTTATTGTGTAGCCCTGCATAACCACTTTAAGGTCTTTAATTGTTGCAGGCATTATATCAATAATCTTATGGATATGCTGTTCTTTCAGCCTTGGTATGCCCAGCTTACTTATCTTGTCGAAAAGGTCTTCTACACCCTTATAGGTCTTGATATGCTCGAGGTGATCTTCTGTCTTGGTTGCCCTTATATTTAGCTCTTGATCCCTTTTCTTTATTTTTGCTAGTTCCTCCTTTAGCTGATGTTCGTTAATTGGAGTTTCTGATATTATTTGCACTGCCATACTAATCACTTTTTGTTTTTAGATGTATTGGGTGTACGACAAGCAGTTTTTCTTTTCCCTTGTCGTTTACAGCAACCTCATAGCATTTTCCCCTTAGGCCTTTTATAATCCCTGTTTTGCCTAAAAATTTTGGATGATATTCACCTTTATGAAAAGAAGGCTCAGCGCTTAAAAAAACCGTTTGTCCTTCTTTTAAGGTCTGCATAAATCTGCTTATGCTTATCTTTCCTTTTTGCCTTCTTTCTTTTGTTAGCTTATAGCGGCATTTTCTCTTCAAGCCCCCAATTCTTTTTCCCATGGGAAAGCGAACATTATTGCCCTTTAAAAATCTTTCGTTGCTATGCTCTTTGAGTAATACTAATCGAAAGATTTAAATATTCGGTGGTAATCAAAATATTTGATTTAGTTAAATTGTTAAATTAAGCGCAAAAGGTGGTCATATGGCAGGTTTTTTTTCAAGATTAAAAGAAAAGGTTTCCGGAGCAGGTTCTGATATAATGAATGAGGCTGAGGAAGAAGGTTATGTAGAACTGGGAGCGGATACTAGCGCAGAAGCAGGCTCTAAAATAACTGTAAGGCCTTTTGTGATTGAGGATTTTGAAAGCATTAAGCCTATACTTGATTCTTTAAGAGAAGGCCATACAATAGCCCTTGTTAACATAAAGCCATTAAAGGACAAGGATTTGGTAGAGCTGAAAAGAGCTATAAATAAAATAAAAAAGACAACTGATGCTATTGAAGGAGACATAGCAGGGTTTGGAGACAACTGGATTGCTGCTGTACCGTCATTTGCCAAGATTTATAGGCACAAGGCAAAAGAAGAGCCAAGGAAAGAAGCTGTAAGTGAAGTTAGCGAGTATGATTAAGGTTTTCTCATTTGGATGTTAATTCTGCAATGAACTCATCGAGTAATTCTTCTGCAAATTGAATATCTTCTCTTGTTGTTAAACGCTCATAAAAACCCGACCCATCCAAGTAACCAAAAAATCTGCTTTTATAGCTATCATTAATAAAGCCTCTTTTATTGGCTAAACTAAATATTCCTCCAATACGTTGAAACCAACCACTGGATACTTTATGTGTTGAATGAACATTATGTAAAATTTTATTTGGAATTTCATCTGTGTAATCTTCTAAGCAACTTTTCGCATCATTCAGATATTTTTGTAGATAATCTTGAGTCATATTATAAGTTAGTGGCGATTGAGGATTTATAAATAATTGCCTTTTTCCCGACTTCAAATCATCTAAAAACAAGTTTTCTAGCTTTTTGTACCAAAAACTATAAAAACAGAATTCTTTTCTTTTACTCTATGCCGGAGCAGGAAGAAAATATAAGCGATGAAACAATTAATGTATGCCCCCTATGCCATCAAAAAACATTGGTATTGGCAGACAGGGAAACAGAAGTCCCTTACTTTGGCAAGCTTTTTCTTTTTTCTATGACATGCTCTAACTGCAAATATCATAAGTCTGATGTAGAAGCTGCTGATAGGAAAGAGCCGTGCAAATATACTTTTGAAATCAGCAAAGAAGAAGATATGAAGATAAGGGTTGTAAAAAGTTCTGAGGCGACTGTTAAAATACCTCACATATCTGAAATAATTCCAGGGCCTGCTTCCCAGGGCTTTGTTACAAACATAGAGGGGTTGTTAAACAGGGTTAAGTATCAAATCGAGACTTTAAGAGACACAGCAGAAGATGATGAAGACAGGAAAAAAGCAAAAAATTTATTGAAAAAATTAATGAAAATAATGTGGGGCCAGGAAAAACAGAAAATAATTATTGAAGATCCTTCTGGCAATTCTGCTATAATCTCTGATAAGGCTGAGAGAAGCAGTTTAAAAGTTAAGTAAGTGGTTTTAATGGTAAAAATCGGTATTATTGGCGGTTCCGGACTGGATGATCCTAAAATATTAAAGGATGCAAAAGAAGTAGAAGTTGATACAGCATATGGCAAGCCTTCTTCTGTTTTAACTGTTGGGAAGATTGAAGGTATTGATGTTGCAATATTAGCAAGGCATGGAAAACAGCATACAATACCTCCGACACAAGTAAATTTCAGGGCAAACATCCAGGCTTTAAAAGACCAGGGTTGTACTCATATCTTAGCTACAACTGCTTGCGGCTCTTTAAGGCAGGAAATTGGAAGAGGAGATTTTATTATTTTAGACCAATTCATAGATTTTACAAGGCATAGAGTAATAACTTACTATGAAGAATTTCCACCAGGAGGAGAAAATGCCAAACATACAGCAATGCCTGATCCGTTTTCAGAAGACTTAAGAAAAGCTTTAATTGCTGCTGCAAAAGAGCTTAAACTTAAATTTCATGAAAAAGGAACAGTAGTTACAATTGAAGGCCCAAGATTTTCTACAAGAGCAGAATCAAAAATGTTTTGTATATGGGGCGCAGATGTAATAAATATGTCAGTTGCTCCTGAATGCATATTAGCCAATGAAGCTGGCATACCTTATGCAGCTGTTGCTATGAGCACTGATTATGACAGCTGGAAAGAAGATGAAAAACCAGTAACATGGAAAGAGATTTTAGAAATATTTGGAAAAAATGTCGAGAATGTTAAAAAACTGCTTTTAGCTGCAATACCAAAAATTAAATAATTACAACTTTCAAAGATTCTTTTGCATCTGATACAATCTTAAATCCTTCCTGTATTTTTTCTAAAGGCAATTTATGTGTTATCATATCCTTAACATTTACTTTTTTATTTGTAATCAATTCTAAAGATTCCTTTAAATCAACAGGAGCTGAGCCATAAGAAGAAAGCAAAGTTAATTCATTCCTCCAGAATTCAGCATTTGGGATTTCAATATTTTTTTGAGAAATAGCAAATAATAAAATGACTCCCTTGGTATCTATACATTCAAAAGCCTGCTTAACAGCTTTATCAGCTCCAGTGCAAATAATGATTCTTTCTGCTTTAACATCAATTTTTTCTTTAGATACATCAATTACTCCATCTGCACCAAACTCTTTAGCTTTATTCAGCCTGTACTCGTCAATATCGGTTGCAATGACCTTTGCACCAGTAAGTTTAGCTAATGCTATATTCAATAAACCAGAAACACCACAACCTAAAATTAAAACAGTATGGTCTTTTTTTATATTAAGTAGTCTTAATCCCCTAACACCGCATGCCAAAGGCTCAATCATTGTTCCTTCTTCATAAGAAACATTTTCCGGAAGCAAATAAGTTCCTTCATCAACATTTATTTTTGGAATCCTTATAAATTCAGAAAAACCACCTGGATCATAATTTCCTTTATGCAGGGTTTCACATGCAGTATGATTATTATCTAAACAATATTTGCATTCATTGCATGGAACATGATGACTTACAAAAACTCTGTCACCAATTTTGAATTTTTCTGATTTGCTTTCAACAATTTCTCCAGCAATTTCATGGCCTGGAATATATGGTGCTTTCTTTAATCTATACCATTCCATAACATCAGTACCGCAAATTCCAGATGCTTTTATCTTAACAAGAATTTCACCATCAGAAATAGTTGGTTTTGGCCTTTCTTCTAACCTAATATCATTATTATTATAATATACTGCGACTTTCATATTAGGAAAGAATTAAAGACATAATAAAAATGTTTCTGAATAATGTCTAATCTATGGGACTTTTGATTTTGGAGATATCCCTATTGGAAACTTTAGTGTAAATCATGGTTGTTTCAATCCTTGAATGGCCAAGCAAATCTCTTATGTACCTTATATCTGTACCATTCTCCAATAAGTGAGTAGCAAAACTATGCCTTAAGCTATGGGGTGTGACTTTCTTAATTATCCCTGCTTTTTTGGCAGCATTTGAAACAACCTTTTCTATAGTTGTCAAAGAATACTTTTTGTCTCTATTGGATACAAATATTAATCCTTCTTTTTTTCCGTCAAACATAACTAAAGACTTCTTTACTTTTGGAGATAGCATAACAATCCTATCCTTACCCCCTTTGGCGAGTTTTAAATGAATTATATTTCTACTAAATTCAATATCTTCCCATTT
>JAZDMC010000073.1:0-4061 GCA_043801325.1 Candidatus Woesearchaeota archaeon
TTCAAATAAAAGTCTCCTATTTTCTTTTCTTTTCCAAAACTTTCTTCGACAGTAATTGGAGTGCTGACCATATCATTTGTCTCTCCTTTTATAAGATACGCGTCATTTTCTTTTTGAACTGAAACCCTATAATTTACATTGGATAAATCAAAATCGCTGAATTTTTTCGGGTTGAAATTATTATATTCATAGTTGAATATGCTTGAAAAATGATTTCTCAACTCAGGCTCATCAATAATACATTTTGTATCTTTATCTTTTAATCCTCCAAATTTCTCGTCATCATCTGTCCCTTCTAATTTTTGAGTGTCTCCAATATGTCCTGTATAAGAGTCTTCGCAAAAAGTTTTTAACCCAAATATCTTATTTTCGTCTAAGGCTTTTATAGATCTCTTGTTTATCAGCTCCATAAATGAATCGATTACTGTAGGAATTATGGCCTTGCTCTCAAAAGTTTTGCTCATGCTTAGAGAATACTCTCCAACTTTTGGGATCTGTACACTAACTACAGAATAAATAATTATTCCTATGCCTACAACAAATGCAATGATCAAAGCGTACCATTCAATTCCAATTGCTTTTTTGTTAAGCATCTTGCATCATTCCCTCATCACAAATAATGAAACTGTTAATTCCTCATTTTCTTTTATAATTAGTTTGGTTTCTGCTTTGCCACCTTCTCCTTCTGGAACAAAGCGAAGCTTATACTTATTTTCCTGGATTGAGTTATACTCTTGTTTATCACTAAATACTATGAGTTGCCAATAGCCGTAAATCTCATTAAAATATGGTGTTGCTAGTCCATTGAACTCTTTATAATCCTTTTTTGAATGTGATTCTATTGCCAAATCCAAGACTTTTTTCTCCTGATGTAACGGCATATCTTCTTTATCGATGGACATTTCAAGAAATCCTGTAAGGGCTTTGTTTGCATCAATATCATCTCTTGAGAGTTTGGTTTCTTGATAGTTTTTTTCAAGTTTATAAACACTGCACCCAATAAAAACCAGCATAAATATTACAAGCACAACAATAAATACTAATGCAGGCACTAACTCATCAAATGCTGCATGCTGGGCTTTTTTATTTAACATTTTGAATCTGAATTCTTAATACACCTTTATACTTTTGATTGCCATGAAGGACCCAAACATCTTCTGATATCTCTTTTGCTGCATCTCCTTCATCCACCCAATTGAAGGTTTTTATTGGTTCTGTGTTAAAGGTCCATATCGGGCCATAAACTCCTTCTGAAAGTGGCTGCTCTAATATTAATCGGAAAGCATATTTCACATTGCTTCCCAGGAAACATTCTGTCAGATTTCCCTGATTGAATATTGTTGCATTTATTATTTTAGGATGCACTCTCCCAATATCATCCTTATATGCAAAACAGTCATCAGAATTATAGAATCTTGCTGCTAGCACTAATTCATCTTCAATATTCTCAGGTATTTTTGCTGCCTGCGATATAGAAGAATTATGAAGGCTAACTATAATTGTTATAATAATGCTCACTGCCACGCTGCCAAATAATATCCAAAAGAACCAGTATGCAACTGCAGTTCCCTCTCCTTTCTTGTTAGAATACAGCATTTTCATGTTATTGTTAATTTATCTCCATTTTTTTGAAAAACTATTTGTTTTGGCTTGGTTAAAACAAAACTAGGGCTTTCTTTAACAGGCGCAAAGCTATATCTTGCAGGAATCGGATCATTCTCTGGCGAAGTATACTTAGACTCATAAATCACTACCTGGTTATCAGAAATCAGGACTATAAAATCACCTAAGTTATAATCATAGTTTAGTGTTACATCATAAGGGTAAGCATATATAGAATCTATCACAAAAGCAATGTCCCTGGCAGCTGCTGTTTTTAAGGCAATTTTTCCAGTTCCAAGAGACTGAGCTATTTTGGGAATGCTAAAAGCGACAAAAAGAGCAACAACAAGCACAATCAGGGCTATAACCATCCAATTCAACGCACCTCTTTTCTTCATAAACATACTTTATAGAAACAGTATATAAATATTTTTGGTTATTGTTGTATTTTTTAGTGACTTTATATTGTTGGTATACATCTGTTCCATTCTGGGTCATCTTTAATCTCTGTTTCATCAACATCTTTTTTACGCTTTTTTAAAATTTCATTGTGAAAATCAAACATCTCCTTATTACAAACACCAACAGAGTACTCTGGTTCTCCCTCTTGTAGCGGGCCGTAATTATGTATTTTCTCAACAAAAAGTGTTGAAGTTTCTTTATTATTTAATTTATTTAACTCGCTTGCGTCATCTAAACTATTTGCAAATAAAAATCCATTCATCCACAATTTTATATATTGATCTGGACTTTGTAATCGTTTTGCTAGCTCGTCAGAATCTGTATAAGAATCATGCACCCAGACTATAACCTTATCTACAATATCGTGCTCCAATTTTTTACATACCAAATCTTGGCATTCACCAACTGTTGCTTTGCTACCTTCAAAATCCTTATACTCAAACTTGAGTCCCTTGCTGCAAAGACATGCACATGGATTTCCGCTACACTCTGTATTTTTAGGTCTTTCAAAGATTATTGATACAAACCCCATGGCACCTTCAGGAGCATCACACCTATAGCATTCATAACGATCTGTGTTTTTGCTAAAACCTATAATTGCAGATTCTTTTTTCAGTTTTACTGAAATTTGCATCCCATCTGAGGACATATGATTTATCCCATCAACAAATTTTTCAAAAGATTTTATATAATCCTGTTCAGGACCGAAAAAAGCTGCATATGCTGCCTTGCCTGCTGGAAAAACAATCCATACAAGCATAGCTATTGCTAGTATGATAGTTAGCAGTGTTGATATTACCCCCAGAGATTTTTTATTTTTTATCATTTATCTCATGCATAGTACTTATCTAATATGCCTTTGCAGTCTTCTGCTGTTATTCCGCAGTTATCCCCCTCCCCTTCATTGCATGGGCACTTATCAAAATAATCCGCAATTCCATCCCTATCATAATCTCTGCTTGAGTCAACTATATCCCCCGTTTCTCCGGTACTCTTCCCTATTTGCTTTGATATTAATGTCAATAAAACAACAAACACAATTATACCCAAAGCCAATTTAATTATCATATCTACAGAGATAGTAGATTTTTTGTTTTTCATTTTTGTCCTATCCTCATCGGACCAAATAAACTAAGTTTTTTGTCTGGGCTAATGCCTTTTTCTCTAAATTCTTGTGGAACTTCTCCATCAACCCCAGTATAAACCCAACATTGGGTCATTCCACCGCAAAACCCACCTCCTTCTTTAAATTCCCAATCCTCTTTTGGTCCGTAATATGCTCCTTCATAATACACTCCGTTTTTTTCTGGAATTGCTTCTGATTGTGAACTAAAGATTTCATCTAGTTTTTCTTTTGTTAATCTTGTAGGCCCAGTATACACCCTTGCTCGAAGTGTAAACATAAAAGCTACCCTAGTATCTTCACCAATATAGTAATAATCATCTAAATTAAATCCATTTTCATCCTTTGCACTCCACTCATCTTTTTTGCCATAAAAAGTCCCTCCAACAAAAACTGGTTCGTATAGTATTGCATCTTGTTTGGTTACTCCACATAGCGAGAGTTTTCCAATGCAGTCATTATCAATGCCATATTTTCCAACATCTTTTGGAGGATCGCAAGGACTAGAAGGAATCTTCCAGCCATCAACATCATTATAAAATTCAATAACGCAATAATTCTCCCCAGATTTAAATAAATACCTTGAATATTTTCCATCTTTTTCTAAAATAACTCTAGATGGCGTCTCAAATAAAGGGCTTTTACAATAAGCATCTCTAGTATATTCTTTATTAGGCATCTCCTCTGCTAGGTAACAATAATGAAAATATACTGCTGGCAAATTTTGCACAATACAAGGTTTAAATCCAGCAATATTTTCTGTCTTCAATGGTGCTACGCTTATCTCGCCCTCTGCTTTCCCTTCTTCTTTCACTCGATTAATTTCTGCTCTGCCATCAGATAAAGATATAACATAACTCTCTGGTATTTTAAT
>JAZDMC010000076.1:0-8150 GCA_043801325.1 Candidatus Woesearchaeota archaeon
GGAATTTATACAAAAGCAGCTGATATTGGAGCTGATTTAGTGGGAAAAGTAGAACAAGGAATTCCAGAAGATGATGCAAGAAATCCGGCTGTTATCGCTGACAATGTAGGAGATAATGTAGGAGATGTAGCTGGAATGGGCGCTGATTTGTTTGAAAGCTATGTTGAAAGTATTGTTGCTGCAATGGTTATTGGCTTTATTGCTTTTTCAATAAACAGGGATAATTATGTTTTACTGCCTTTGGCTTTAAGCGCTGTTGGTATAATTGCTTCAATCATAGGAACATTTTTTGTAAGAGTAGGAAAGAAAAGCAAAAATTTAAACTGGGTATTAAACAAGGGAACATTAGTAGCTGCAGTCCTGACTATCGCCGCATCATATTTTTTAATAAAATCCATGATTGGAAATATAGGAATTTTCTGGGCTACAGTCTCTGGCCTTGTAGCCGGAGTTGTAATTGGATTTTCAACAGAATATTACACATCAAGCAAATATAAGCCTACAAAAGGCATAAGCGCAGCATCAAAAACAGGCTCTGCAACAACTATTATTGAAGGCTTAGCAGTTGGAATGTGGAGCACAATGATTCCAATTATTGCTGTTTGCGCTGCAATCTTAGCAGCTTTTTTCCTTTCTGGCGGTGCAAGTGATTTCAGCCAGGGATTGTATGGTATTGCAATTTCAGCAGTAGGCATGCTGGCAACATTAGGAATTACATTAGCAACTGATACTTACGGCCCTGTGGCTGATAATGCAGCAGGCATTGCACAGATGGCTGGTTTGGGCAAAAAAACAAGGCAGAGAGCAGAAAGCCTTGATGCTGTAGGAAACACAACAGCAGCCATAGGAAAAGGCTTTGCAATTGGAAGCGCTGCGTTAACTTCATTAGTTTTGTTTGTAACATTCGCAGAAATTGTTGGAATAAAAACAATAAATATCATGGATCCAAAAGTTTTGGTTGGATTATTTATTGGCGGTCTATTGCCTTTTATCTTCGGAGCTTTATTGATGAAATCTGTAGGAAAAGCAGCAATGAGCATTGTTACTGAAGTTAGAAGACAATTTAAGCAGGTAAAAGGCCTTATGGAAGGAAAGGTAAAGCCGGATTATAATAAATGCATTGACATAAGCACTAGGGCAGCTTTAAGGCATATGATTCTTCCTGGAATTTTAGTTATTGCAGCACCAATATTTGTAGGATTAACGCTTGGAGCAGAAGCTCTAGGAGGAATGCTTGCTGGAAAAACAGTTGTTGGATTCCTAATTGCTATATTCATGGCCAATTCTGGAGGAGCATGGGATAATGCAAAGAAATATATTGAAGAAGGTCATTTCGGAGGCAAAGGCTCTGATCCGCATAAAGCTGCAGTTGTTGGTGATACTGTTGGCGATCCATTCAAAGATACAGTAGGTCCTTCTATGAACATTCTTATAAAACTAATGGGAATAGTTGCATTGGTTTTTGTTCCGCTGTTTATTTAATTAGAATTAATTAATTAGAATTAATTTTTTAGTATATCATTCCTAAATTTCTACGCAATTGCGGTTCTATTGGAAAAAAAACAGGTTGAGATTGGATTCTATATTTAGAACTAACCATATATTCTCCTAACATATTCGCAAGTTCTTTTGTATTTTCAGGAGGAACAGCATTTAATTGGTTGTATGCACCAATTGCCAAATCTTCATCAGAAGTCATATAGTTGTGGGTAAACAAATTAGTTATTCCGCTGACAGTGTTATTTCTTAATAACCTATAAATATAATCTTCCCTGTTTTTTACTCTACTTAAATTAACCACGCTTAAGTTTGTGTATGTGGTAGGATTATTTTTTTTACGCTTTAATTCTCCCTTTACTAAGGTTACCCCTACCCTGATTTGCTGCTGCCTTTCATTCTGGTATGTAAGGATTAGTGTTTGCAGCCCATATCCATTCTTATTTTCTGGAAAGGGATTCCCACCAACACCAACCAGCTCCCCATTATACTCTGACAATAAATTCACCAGATTCCTGCCGTGCTTTTTTGGTTCCATCTTATTTCATTCTAAGGTAGTGGATATCATTTAATAAACCTTTCCACATTCAAAACAACAAATCTTAAATAATGCCTAGATAAGCTATTTTAAGGGTGATTTAAGTTAAATTCCTTACATTAAAAGATATCGAGCTTGAAGGCAAAAAAGTTCTTGTTAGGGTAGATTATAATGTTTCCATAAAGAATAGCATGGTAGAAGATGATACCAAGCTTAAAGCAACAGTGCCAACAATAAATTTTCTTCTTGAAAAGAACTGCAAAATAATATTGATGAGCCACTTAGGAAGGCCTAAAGACTTATTAAAAAAAGGAAAAAGTTTTGAGGAAATAAAAAAAGAATTGACATTAAAGCCGGTTGCAGAGGATTTGGGCGAGATTCTAGGAATAGATATTGGGTTTGCTGAGAACTCCATTGGCTTAGATTCTGTTGATATAAATATACCAGAAAATGATATTGTCTTATTGGAAAACGTCCAATTCAACAAGGGAGAAACAAAAAATGATGAAGAATATGCAAGGAAATTAGCAAGTATTGCGGATATTTATGTAAATGACGGATTCGGCCAAAGCCACAGAGAATATGCTTCTTTTTGCGCAATAACAAAATTCCTTCCAAGCTGCATAGGCCTCCTGGTTGAAAAGGAAGTAAACCAGTTAAGCAAGCTATTAAACCCAGAAAAACCATTTATAGCAATTGTTGCAGGAGCTAAAGCAGATAAAATAGCTGCATTAAAAGCATTGGCAAAGAAAGCAGACAAGATACTTGTTGGAGGCATTTTAGCAAATACGTTGATTAAGGCAAAAGGAATTGATATTGGCTCTTCAAAATTCGATGAAGAAACATTTGCTGCTGCCGAGGAATTGATTAAATTGACAGGGAAAAAATTAATTCTGCCAGTTGATTTTGTTGCAGCGGATAAATTTGATAACAGCGCAAATACTCAGATTGTCAGTGCAGATAAGATCCCAAAGGAATTGATAACCATGGATATAGGCCCTGAAACAATCCAGGATTACAAGAATCAGCTAAAAGACGCAAAAACAGTTTTGTGGGCAGGCCCATTAGGTGTTTTTGAGATGGAAAAATTCTCTGCAGGCACAAAAGAGATAGGGGAATTCTTAGGGAATCTAAATATTACTGTAATAGTAGGCGGTGGCGAGACAGGAGCTGCAATAAATGCGTTCAAGCTAGGAGACAAAATAACCCATGTAAGCACAGGAGGCGGCGCTTCATTGGAATTCATAGAAAAAGAAGGCAAACTTCCTGCTTTAATTGCGCTTGAAGAAGCTTATAAAAAATCTAAAGTACAGTAACTCTAGCATCAAATATAAGATTAATTTCCCGTTGTAGATCTTCTTTCAATTTTTCAATGCTTATTTTTTCCAGCTCGTTGTTGCAGCTTAAAATACCGATGTTAATGCTCTCAATGTTCAGTCTTACGCTTTCCAGCTCCTTGTTATCCAATTTTAACTCATTGTTTGATTTATTGTTTTCAATTAATAATCTTATTTCATTAAGTTTTTGCTTTAAATTATGATATCTGTTTTGGAAATCAAAAAAGTAATCATTGCGTAACTCTTTTATTTTTGACAGTGTCTTCTCACTTTTTTTGGCGTCTAATTCTAATTTGTTGTCGGCAATGCTTTTTTCCAAATTATTTAAAATATTAATTATCTCCAAGTTGTTGTCTGCAACCAATGCCTTTACGGGGCTGTTTAGGTATGATATGATCAAGGCCTCATTTTCAAATGCTATTTTTGTGTATTTCTTTAATGCCCTTTCCAGAACAGAAAAATCATGAAATAACGTATTTTCAATCCCATTCAGTCCTGATCTGGCTTTATCTCTATCTTCCAGCAATTTTTCATAATTTTTATAATCCGTGCTTGATGTTGTTTCATTGATTCTGTTTTCAATTTCCAGCTCCTCGCCTTTAATGCGCTGAAGGTTAAGCTTCTCATTTTCCATGCTCTTTGCAAGGCCATGTTTTAATTTTATTTTTTGCTGGATAGCGATAATGCTATTTTTTATTTTGTTTATTGATGGAATTCTGCTGTGTTTCATTGAATTTCTAATGTCTTTTGAGCAGTTCTCAACCTTTTTGATGCTCATGGCCACATGTTCTGCTTCTCTTGCAAAGAATTCATTTAATACCTGGTAGCTTTTTGCAGTTGATTTTGCCAATAAGTCCAACTCGTCTTCAATATTTTTGCATTTTCCGGTCAATTCATCAAAGTCATTAAATTTCAAATCAATATTATCAAGGAAAAATGAAATTTTTTTAATGAACGCAACCCTGTTGCCTTCTACTATTGTCTTTACACGTTCAGGTATTTTTGGGTTCTGCAGCTTTGCATTTTCCAATACCCTTAGATTTTCAGAAATCCTTTCTTTTTCGTTGTTTAATCTGCCTATTATTTGGCTGATATTATTATTTAAATCTTCAAATAATGGCTTTGATTTTTGATCTAACCAGTAATCTAATTGATCGAGCCCTATCTTTTCTTCCACTATTTCTTGTTTTGCAAAGAGTTTTTTTATGAAATTGAGCATACGAATAGGAAGATTATTATATTTTTTATAAAACTTTAGTCTAATATGAGGAAAAAGTTTAAAGGAACCAAGAGCCAGCAAAAAAAACTGGCTTTAAATAAAGTCAATGAATTATTCAAAAAAGCCAAAGAAGCATTCGACAAAAAGCCTGATTTAGCTGATAAGTATGTGCAGAAAGCAAGAAGGACAGCTATGAAGTATAAAGTAAAGCTGCCATTAGAGTTCAGAAGAAGCATATGCAAAAAGTGCCATAAATACCTGATTCCTGGAAAAAATCTAAGGGTAAGAACCCATAAAGGCCATGTGGTTTATTGCTGCTTGGAATGCAAGGGTTTTCTGAGGGTTGGGTATAAGTAATTCTGTCACTATTCTACAGTTGTATCATTAGAAACATTTAAATATGCTACATTGTTTGCTTCTCTGATGGACAGAGTCAGAAATGGGAGGGTAATTATTGATAACATTGTACATGATATTATGCTGCCTTCTAATGGGAGCTTTGTGTTTGACTTTTCTGTATATTTAAGGCCCTATAATAATAGAAATGTCTTTTGCATTGATGCCAACACAATAGGGAATACTGCTCTAGAACCCGGGCTGCAACAAAATATACCTCTATTGGATGAAATAATTGGTTATGAAAATTATAATCTCAGCAGCAACCGGCCTAAAAAATATAAATTAGTGCAAAAGGATTTTGATATCTTAAGCAATGTAAACATGGTTTATGCACATCCTAGTCTGGATGATATTTTATCCCAACTAAATCTTTCATCACTAACCCCAGTTTATATGGCAGGTAATTTTAATCTTAAAGCTACAGGTGAAAAAGTTCCTATGGAGGTTATGCATAAGGTAGAGGGATTACACAGCGGCAGAACAGCTGCATTCGAGCAGCCAATAACCCTAAATGGAGAATTATATCTTCTGGAAGTGAAAGGAGTAAATTATGGAGATATGCCCCTTAAATTGGAGGGGAAATGGAACGATGCCGGAGACTGCACCGGAGGTTTAGCAAAAGGGAGAATGGAGGATTCTGTAGAGATTTTAAAGCACCTGAACACCCTGGGTTATGGTAGTACTGTTTTGGTTGCTGCTTACCAAATACCCGGATTAAGACAGTTTGATGGGCAAGAGCTTGGCGCTTATGTCAGGGCAGTTAAATGCTCGCCTTCGATAGCCCATTACTCTGAGAATCTGCCTAAGGTTGCTGAATCATTAGGATGGTCTAGAGAATGCTTAGCAGAGTATGCTATACGCTGCGCAGCAAGAGACATGGCCACAATTTGGAAGGCAGGTGTTGCGCATGATGGGCCTGTTCATGAGCAAAACATTCGTATTGGAAGCATTACTGACTTCACTGCTTCAAACTATGTTAGGAAGTTAGGATTTAACAGTGTTGTGCATGACGCAGCATCATTTACCTTTAGTTGCCAGAAAATTATGGAAAAACTTGCAGATCCTATACCTAAGGCAGATGAAGACCGAGCTGAATGTTATTTTGCAGCAAGAGGAATTATTACAGATGAATTAAACAACCAGTTAGGATTAAATTTACCGCGGAAGATTGGAACAGCAAGTTTGAGTGCAGAAATATATAACATGCAAAAACAACTTGGATTAACCAATCCTGATGAAAAAATAACTGTTGAATATGATATGGTAGCAGGCATGGAATACGAACGTTATTGTTCAACCTATTATAGGACTGGACCTGGAATTGGAGCAAAATTCCTTCAATTATTTGGAAAGGAACCAAAAGAAACAATCAAATATCTCCAAGTGGAAAACCTTTTAATCCATTAGTAAACAAAGTAATTCTACGTCAAACAAAACCATAATCTTTATAAATACCCTACTATTCCCAAATAGGGTAAAAATCAAAAATTAATCTTAATGGAGGATTATAAAAATGGCTAAAGGAAAAACACATATTAATCTAGTATTTGTTGGTCATGTAGATCATGGAAAAAGCACTACAGTAGGAAGAATGCTGTATGACACTAAGAATATTGACGAACAGGCAATGAGGAAGTTGAAAGATAAGGCAAAAGAACTTGGAAAATCAGGTTTCGAATTTGCTTTTGTTATGGATAACTTAAAAGAAGAGCGGGAGAGAGGAGTTACAATTGATTTGGCGCATAAGAAATTTGAAACACCAAAGTATTATTTTACAATCATAGATGCCCCAGGTCACAAGGATTTTATTAAAAACATGATTACTGGCGCTTCTCAGGCAGATGCTGGTGTCCTGGTTGTTAGTGCAAATCCAGGTGATGGCGTCCAAGCGCAGACAAAAGAACATATTTTCTTATCAAGGACATTAGGTGTTAACCAGCTTATTATATACATCAACAAGATGGACATGGCAAAGTATGACCAAAAAAGGTTTGAGGAAGTTAAAGTCCAAGTTTCTGCTTTGCTTAAAAGTGTTGGCTATAAGCCAGAAGAAATCCAGTTTATACCTGGAGCTTCTTTAGTTGGAGATAATTTAGCTAAGAAATCAGAAAACATGCCATGGTATACCGGAAAATGCCTGATGGAATCACTAGATGAGTTAAAAGAGCCTGAGAAACCAACAGGCCTTCCATTAAGATTGCCTATACAGGATGTTTACAAAATTACTGGTATTGGGGTTGTTCCTGTTGGAAGAATTGAAACAGGAGTCATGAAAGTAGGCGATAAAGTTATCGTAGTTCCAGGAAGAGAAGGAAAAGGCGTGACAGGAGAAGTTAAATCAATAGAGATGCACCACGAACAGATGCAGCAAGCTGAGCCTGGAGATAATATTGGATTCAACGTAAGAGGTATTGGTGAAAAAGATATTGCTCGTGGAGATGTATTAGGGCATAGTGATAATGTGCCTACAATAGCAACAGAATTTACAGCGCAATTGGTTGTCTTAAACCACCCAACTGTTATTACTGTTGGATATACTCCAGTATTCCATATTCATACAGCACAGGTAGCATGCCAGGTTATGAAGATAGTGAAGAAACTGGATCCAGCTACAGGACAAACAAAGGAGGAGAATCCAGACTTCATCAAAAATGGAGATGCAGCTATTGTACAGTTAAAGCCTGTACAGGCATTAGTAATCGAGAGACAGAAAGATATTCCACAGATGTCTAGGTTTGCAATTCGTGATTCAGGCACAACAGTTGCTGCTGGAATGTGCATTGATTTGGTTAAGAAAGAATAATCCTCTATCATCACCTGGAATATTAATTCATGATGAGATACTCTTATCATGAGGTACTAAAATGCAGAAAGCAAGAATAAAATTAGCAAGTATTGACATAAACAAGATAAATGAAGTTTCTAGTTATATAAAGGATATTTCTGAAAAGACCGGTGTGGAGATGAGAGGTCCAATACCTTTGCCCACTAAAAAACTAAGAGTTACTACAAGAAAAAGCCCTGATGGCGAAGGAAAAGCCTCATGGGACAGATACGAGAGGAGAGTTCATAAATGACTGATTGAGTTGGGGTTGGATGAAAGGGCTTTAAGACTGGTAATGCGCGTTCCTATACCTGAGGGACTTAATATCGAAATAGA
>JAZDMC010000006.1:0-9682 GCA_043801325.1 Candidatus Woesearchaeota archaeon
TTCTTTGACAAACGAAGAAAAGAATACCTTATTTGTTTATTTCCCACCCCCAGTTGAGGATATATTGAGAGTTAAGCTCGATATACCTCTTGTAGAAGAACCATTGAAAAAACATACTGCAACTGCGCAAGAAGTAACTCCCTTTTTAGCTAATGACAGATTTATTGACATGTGTGAATGGATGAATAATGATATGCAAAAACGTATGGCTAAATATAAGAGTGAAGATTTAAACACTAGAGCAATAAATATGATAGAAAGCTCTAACTGGAGAAGAAATGATGAAATAGTCCCAAAACTTGAGGATTTCGTAACTGAATTTTACCTGAAAGCAGCAAAATATGCTGGTTTTCCTATTTCATTAAACACAGATATGGGCTGTGAGGCTAAGCCGCCATTTTATTTTATTCAGGACTCTGGCCCAAGAATAAAAGTTTATTACAGCGAAACTAAAAAAACCTGGGATGAGCTAAAGAAAGAAAAACCCTACACAGAGTTGAATTACTTGTTTGAATTTGGCTCTTTAATAGCAATTGGAGAGATGAATTTAAAGGATCATTTTGGGCTAGATAAGATATTAACTCCTGCTATTTTTGGAAAGAAGCAGCAAGCAGCAAAAGCTCTCTGCGAACTAGGTAATGAAGCGCCAGCATTTATTCTGTTTGTTCAATCAGATTTTTTCCCTGAAAAAAATAGTTCTCAACACTGGCTTAAAAAGCGTTTAAATGACTATGAAGCATTAAACGGCCAGCTTGTGCGCACATGTGTTTCTTATAATCAACTTAAGGAAAGAATAGATTCATTGCGATACGATAAAAATAGGCTCTTATCTAATGCTAAAGCTTAAATCCAAATTTATAAATATAATTTCAATTTCTTACAGAAAAATTAAAACTATTGATTTGTTACCAAATATCAGATACAAAAATATAGCAAACAAATCAAAAATTTTATAAATAATCATTATCCAAAAATTCTAATGGCGATTGATATTGCAGAGACATATATTTTACCATATTTCAGGAATTCTATTGAAAAAGGCTTTGAACGTTATGGTAAAAGCCTTAAGAAAAACATTATCGTTTCAAAAGGCGAAGAAGCAGTATTTGCTTTAGAAGATTATCTTGCAAATATGCTTGCATCTTTCATCATTCCAAAAAAAGTTTCGCAAAAAAAAGGAACGACCATTAGGGACGAATATATTTTTGAGCTTATACAGGAAGCGCGAGAAAAGGAATCTACCCCAACCAGAATTTTTATTTATGACCATGCAGGAAAGCTGGCTCTTTTTACTGCAACTGTAATTCCTGAAAGTTTAAACAGGACACAACTGAAGCCTAAAGATTATATTGATTTTGCAAATGCAGCTTACACAAATGTTGTAGCTGAGCAGCAAAAGTTTACTGGAGAGGCATACTTAGTTTATGTGCTTCTTGTACAGAGGACTGATGAGATTGCAGAAGTTTTATCAGAAATAGCAGAAGATAATATCAGAATGCATAACCGCTTAACAGGAAGACCATTTGTAACACTTGAACAAATTATACAAAATAAAGAACCTCGGGATATTATTGAAGAGGCAGAAAACATTCTAGAACATCATAGATAAAACTACTTCTCTTTAATCCCTGGAATAAAAAACCTTTCCATTCTTAGAACAACTGTTGACAAAATTATAGAATAGAGCATAAACACCACAACAAGATCAAGTATAGTTCCTATGCCTTCTATGCTCAAAGCAGCAAATGAGAAAACAACAACAGCAACAGCAATCCCTTTCTGGACATTCAATGACATAAATACCTTTTCCTTCAATGTGAAATCCATGCTCCTTAATGAAAACATCACTGCAAAGAACCTTATCAGTAAATAAATAATAAACAGCATAGTTGATTTTATAAGGAATTCAAGTGAAAACGGGATTGCAATCATAATACCTATAAGGACGAAAACCAGAATCTCAAGCGAATTTGAAAACACAGAGGCAAATTCCTGCAGCTGAAATTTCTGCTTCAAATAAACATTGCCGAACAAAAGGCCCATTGCAGTAACAGCCAGAACGCCATTTCCATCTAAATTTTCTGCTATAATATATGCCAGTAAAGCAGAAGTAATAACAGCTAACGGGCTTAATACAACAGAATATTTTTTTCTCATGAACTTAAACATAATCAACCCAATCAAAACCCCAGAGCCTATGCCGACAACAAACTGCTGCAGCAAAGGAACAAGCTGCTCTATAAATGTTGATATCACAAGCTTGTCTTCTAATGTTCTTTTCAAATCCAAAATAATGAATGGCAGCAAAACAACCAATGGAGTATTCAATAAAGCTTCTAGCTTCAAAAATTCAAATACCTTGTTGCTGGAATTCTTAAGCATAGCTAAAACAGCCGCTGGATCAGTGCCAGACATCAATGCTGCAAATATTAATGCCGGAAACACTGACTCTATGCCAAAAATAAGCATAGTGAAAATTGTTAAAAAAATTAAGTTAAAAACTAAAAAGATAAAGGAAAGCCATAAATTGTGAAGGGAAAAGTAATCAAACCTTTTTAACTTAAATCTGCTGGCAGAGTCAAACACAATCATGACCAAAGCCAAGATGCTTATCCCAGTCAAAAAAAGCTCTGGAAAGTATATCAAAGGCCCGCCTTTATACTCTACTCTTCCTAGTCCTATACCTATAAGCAAAAGCAGCAGAATATTAGGAATCCTGAACTTTTGGCTTATAATAGAAGTCAATAAGCCTATAAGTAAAATAACTGCAAGATAAGTCAAAAGCACCAAAATACTAGCCATTCATATGCCTCTTTTATATTTTTAATAAAAAGCACATATAAATAGTTATCGTAAAAATAAATAGGTCATAGAAAAACATAGGGTTTATTTGGCAGTTTGTTTATTCGAAAAATACTTGCGTAATTTATAAGCACCATAGCTTATTCCACTAATTGCAGCAACTGCAGCACCAACACCAAGCAGTTCTTTATAAGTTAATATAGGCTCTTCTGTAAGAGTAGGTAAATTGTTACCTTTTTTTATTCCTTCTTCAACCAGCTTTATCTTATTAGGAATATCATAAGGGTCAGATGGAAAAAACTTCTGGTTAGCTCCAGCTCTTATAATAGCTTCTTTATTGTTGTAACCCCATGGCACAGGAATAATATTTACTCCCGCCTCTCTACATGAATACACGTCTCTCATTTCATCTGCTATAACTAATACTTTTTCTGGATTATTTTCCCAACCTCTTTCTTTCAAAATCTCTTTTAATTTTATATGTTTTCCATAAAGCCGTTCAAGTCCCTTAAACCTTATGCTAGTGTACACTCCATCATATTTTAAACCCCATCTATTTGCTATCGAACGAATAGTATTCCTGCCAGATGAAGATAAGGTGAGTATCTCATAACCTGCATCTGATAATTTATTAACAACATCAACTATTCCCTCATGAGGTTCAACTTCTTTCCTTTTAAAAAAATATAAAGCAGACCCTACACCGAATAAAACAGGTTCCATATACCCCTTCCCATTAAGAATAATTTTTGACACTTCTTTAGCGCTCTTTCCCCTAAATGTCTCAATTTCCTCATCAGGGGGTATTTTAAAATTAAAAGGAGTATAAGAATTAAAAAATCCAAGGATTTTCTTAGCCATACCAACAAATAAATCAAAATCTTTTGCTAATGTTCCATTAACATCAAATACAAGTGTTTGTACAGTACTTCCTTTTACAATATTCTCTAAGTTGTCCATGATGACTGCTTAGAACAGAACTATCCTTTTTAAACCTAATGGATTTCTAAACCTCTAAAATGGCATTAAAAAACGCCATATCCCAAGTAAAACACAAATCTTTTTATATACTCTGGCAATAACAAAAACCTATGAAAAAGTTGCTTTTAGATGTCCTGAATAGCATAAAACCAACTGAAGAATATGAGAAGGAAATACTGGCAAAAGCAGGCAACATAATCAATAAAGTAAACAAAGGCATAAAAGATGCAAAAGCAATTCTAGGTGGTTCAGGAGCAAAAGGAACTTGGCTAAAGACATTTGATGTTGATATTTTCGTCAAGTTCAATTACAGCAAATACAAAGATAAAAGCGATAAGCTCTCAGATATCCTGGAAAAAGTTCTGAAAAAGAGCTTTAAAATAATAAAACTCCATGGCTCAAGAGATTACTTTCAGATAAAACATGGAAAATTCACCTTTGAAATAGTCCCAATATTAGACATTAAAAAGGCAGAGCAGGCCAAAAACATAACAGATGTAAGCCCGTTACATTCAACTTTTGTTTTAAAACACAAAAAATTAATCGATGATATAAGGCTTACAAAGCAATTTTTCAAAGCCTCAGGAGTTTACGGAGCTGAAAGCTATATCCGAGGATTCAGCGGCTATGTCTGCGAGATTTTGGCAATAAACTATGGCTCTTTTTTGAGATTAATAAATAAAATACCAAAATGGAAAGAAAGAACAGTAATTGATATTAAGGGATATTACAAAGGAAAAAATGTTTTTACTGAGATAAACAAGTCAAAATTAACAAGCCCGTTAATAATCATCGACCCTGTGCAAAAAGACAGGAATGCAGCAGCTGCTCTAAGCCAGGAAAAACTAGACATAATAAAAAAGAAAGCAAAAGAATTCCAAAAAAGCCCATCAAAGAAATTTTTTGAAATAAAATTATTAACAGAACAGGACATTAAGAGCTCTGGAAAAAATATTATAATCCTCAAAGCAGCTCCATTAAAAAGAAAAATTGATGTAGCAGGAGCAAAGATGCTCAAAGCTTTCAATAACATAGAAAAAAGCCTAACAGAAAACGGATTTGAAGTAATGAAAAGCAATATGATATGGAACAAAAAAAATGAAGCATTATTCTACTACAATCTAAAAAACACTGAACTCTCAAAAACAATAGAAATATCTGGACCACCATTAAAAATCACGCATCATACAGCATTATTCAAAAAAGCCCATAAAAAAACATTTGCCAAAAACAACAGGCTTTTCGCCATAGAAAAGAGAAAATTCACTAATGCAAAAGATTTGATAAAAAACATAATCAAGACCCCTAATATCAAGGATAACATAAGCAATATAAGAATGGTATAAGATGCAAGCAGTTATTTTAGCAGCAGGAAGATCAACAAGAACATACCCTCTTACAATTACAAAGCCAAAACCATTGATTAAGATCGCTGATAAAACTATTCTCGAGTACAATTTAGAAGCTGTTAAAGATATAGCAGAAGAAATAATCATAATCATAGGCTACAAAAAAGATATGATTAAGGAATTCATCCAAAAAAACTATCCAGAACTAAATATAAAATTTATAGAGCAAAAAGAACAGCTAGGAACAGGGCATGCAGTCTCCCTTATCAAAAGTCATATAAAAAACCGGTTCATTCTTTTGATGGGAGATAACATCTACACAAAAGAGGACATAAACAGAATAGCAAAGTATAAATACGCTATCCTGGTAAAAAAAGTCAAAAATCCAGAACATTTCGGTATTGTAATGGAAAAGAACAGCATTCTTGCTGATATTATTGAAAAACCAAAAAAATTTATTTCTAATTTGATAAATTGTGCCCTATACTCTTTAGACAAGGAAATATTTAATGCCCTTAAAACAATAAAAAGATCAGAGAGGGGAGAATATGAGCTTACAGATGCACTAAAATATTTATCTAAAAAAGAGAATATACATTGTGTTAATAGTAATTTTTGCCTGATGATTAGCTATCCGCAGGATGTATTGCTTGCTGACCATGAACTAAGAAAAGGTGCACTGAAAAAATGACATTACTTAACAGCATACTTTTAATAATTGCAGTCACTTTCATCCCATTCCTGGAGCTAAGGGCATCAATTCCTTATGGAATTTTAATTTTAAAGATGCCATGGCTTCCTGTATTTATTATTGCAGTAATAGCTAATATTATCCTTGGCCCAATTGTGTATTTTTTCCTCGATAAGGTCATATACATTTTTTTAAGGATAAAATTTATTAATAATATTTACCAGAACTATATGGGGAAAACACAGAAAAAGATACATAAATACGTGGAAAAGTATGGCAGTGCAGCAGTAGCAATATTTATTGGTATTCCACTACCTGGCTCTGGCTCTTACTCAGGAGCTTTAGCAGCATACATAATAGGTTTAGGTTATAAAAAGTTTATAATTGCAAACCTAATAGGGGTTTTAATAGCAGGGGTAATAGTGGCTATAGTTACTTTGACTGGAGCAACTGCATTTGACATTTTCATAAAAACCATATAAAATGAAACACAAAAATACTATCACATTTATTGCAGGATTGGCTTTATTTGCTGTGTCATTAACTTTGGATAAATATATCCCTAACTTAATTTCCTTAATAAAAACCCCCTCTCTGGATGTTATTTTTAGCTGGGTTACAAGCGCCGTAAGCATTTTTGTCATACTTATCCTAATAACAACATTATTTTTATTCCAAGGAAGAAAAAGAGAATGGGTGTTCCCATTATGGATTTCCTTCATTTCTTCTGCTGTTGTAGCTTTTATTCTTAAGCTAATAATAGCAAGGCCAAGGCCTTATATTGAGTTAATTTATCCATTAATCAATATTTTAGATTACTCATTCCCAAGTATGCATGCAATGGTGGCTTTTGCCGTAGTGCCTATACTTGACAAAGAATTTTTCAAGATCAAGTGGTTCTGGATTTTGTTTGCAGTTTTGGTTGCATTCAGCAGAATTTATTTTGGATTGCATTTTTTAAGTGATGTGGTATTTGGAGGATTTTTTGGGTATTTCATCGGAGTTTTTATTATTAATCTAGAAGAAAAATACAAAATTTTCAGGTTTTTAAAATGAAACTTGGTGTAGAATTAAAAAGGAATATTTTTCATATGCTCATGGGAGTTTTAATAGTCATTCTGCTCCTCCTCAAGATTATAGGAAAAATGCATATATTTTTTTTAATCGTAGTCGCTATAAGCATAGCATTCTTAAAAAAGAAACATGAAATACCTCCGATAGACTTGGCTCTTAAGCATTTTGAAAGGCCAAAAAACTTAAAAACATTCCCTGGAAAAGGTGTTATTTTTTACCTTATTGGTGTTTTTTTGACATTATCATTTTTCCCGCTTGACATAGCAATGCCAGCTATAATGGTCCTGGCATTTGCAGATCCAATAAGTCATTTCTTTGGGACAAGGTTCGGAAAAATAGCACATCCTCTTACCACTAAAAAATTCATTGAAGGCATGATTGCAGGAATGATAGCAGGATTTTTAGGCGCTTTGATTTTTGTTCCATGGCCGCAGGCCTTAGCTGCTTCTTTCTTCGCAATGATAGCAGAAGGCATTGAAATGAAAATCGGGCCAGGAAGAGTAGATGATAACGTAATAATACCTTTGGTTGCTGCTGCTGCTATATGGGCTATTAGATTCTTAGCTTCTATGTAAAGACTTAAGGTTGGTGCGAAATGAAGGTTGCCATCAATTTTGCAAATCCATTCAAAATTAACATCAAGTTGACAAGGGGGATATCCCTTACGGGGAATGTCAACCTTAACGAAAAAGCATAAAGGATTTGCTCGATGGCAACCCGAGTGAAACGAGAGTTTCGCACCAATCCATAAAGACCCCAAACATTTATAAAACTGCAAGGCTTACTTATATGTTTTTAACTTAATTAAAAAATGATAACCGAAGAACTAAGAAACACTTTATTGCAGGAAAAAGACCCTTTTACAGACATTATTGGCCAGGATAAAGTAAAAGCAGCTATAAAATCAGCCTTACTAGCTGATAGGCATATTATTCTTGTTGGGCCCCCTGGAATAGGAAAAACAACTTTAGCCAAGAACATATCCTGTCTTTTGGGCAAAAAAACACCTTTTGTAAGAATTCAAGGAAGCCCTGACTTGACTGTTGAAGACCTATTAGGAGATATAGATCCTATTAAAGCCTTAAAATATGGCCCATTAAGCATAGAAGCATTTACAAAAGGAAAGATTTTCAAAGCAGATAAAGGAATTCTTTTTTTTGATGAGTTAAACAGATGCCCGGAAAAACTGCAAAACGCATTGCTCCAGGTCCTAGAAGAGAAAAAAGCGACTATTGGCAGCTATGACATTGATTTTAGCATTGATTTTATTTTTATTGGAACAATGAACCCAGAAGATACATCAACAGAAAAGCTTTCAGACGTTCTTCTTGACAGGTTTGACCTTGTATATATGCATTATCCTGAAAATATTAGTATAGAAAAAGAAATAGTCCTGAAAAAAGGCAAAAAATTTGACGAAGTAAAGGTTAGCGATAAATTATTAGAGCTAATGACTCAGTTTATAAGGTTACTAAGAGAAGACAAAAACCTGGAAAAAAAGCCATCTGTACGCGCATCATTAGGATTATATGAAAGGTCCCAGTCAAACGCATTGTTAAACAACAGAAAAAATGTTACCTTTGAGGACTTAAGGAGTATTATTATTTCTGTCCTAGCGCATAGAATCAGGCTAAAGCCTTCTATTAAATATTTGCAAAGCCCTGAAGCATACATACAGGAGCAGTTTGAAAAGAACATTGCAGACAGTGAAGTCTTAGAAGATAAAAAAGGTGATTTACTTTGACAGCTCGCAACATATTAATGAAAAAGATGAAATAGAAGAGCTTACTGGCAAACTTTCTTTTCAAAATGTAGAGAAAAAATTAATGCATTCTATTTTGGAAAATGACAAAGAGACAATAGAGAAAGGCAAATTAATTAGGGATTCAATAAACCAGGGCTTAAACTCTTTTACACCGGATTTAATATACCAGCAGCTTGTAAAAAATTATTCAATGGCTAAGCATATATTTGGCCCTTCTTTGTTAAAGCTAGCAACTGGCTATAATCCAGATTATATTAAGAAAAACATTAACATTCCAGAATTCCATAAAGAATTAAGGTTTAGAATACAAAAAAACATTGAAAAATTAAAGGAAGAAGGATTATTGGGGAGAAATAATGAAATAACTGACAAAGGAATTGAACTTGCTTCTTTAGTCATGTATTTTGAAGAGCTTGATAGGTTAATACCTAAGGGGATTCTGGGGGAAAAAATACATAAGCGTGCTTCAATATATGGGAGCAAAGAAGATTTCCGTAATTACAAGAAAGGAGACAGATATAAGGATATAGCAATTAAAAAATCAGCTAAACTAGCAATAAGAAGGGGTCATAAAAAGCTGGAAGACGCAGATTTAATGATTTATGAACGGCAAAGTAAAGGCAAGGTATATATTGTTTATGCCTTAGATGCCTCTGGCAGCATGAAAGGTGCAAAAATAGACGCTTGCAAGCGCGCTGGAATAGCTTTAGCTTACAAGGCAATAGACGAACGAGATAAAGTAGGGTTAATTGTTTTCGGCTCTGAAGTAAAAACAGTAATAGAACCAACAAACGATTTCTCTTATCTGTTAAAAACTATTACAGCAATTAGGGCATCAAGAGAAACAGACCTTGTCAAAACCCTAAAAAAATCAATAGAATTGTTTCCAAATGAAAACATCACAAAACATCTAATCTTGATTACTGATGCGCTTCCAACAATAGGAACAGATCCTGAAAAAGAAACATTGCAGGAAGCTTCAATAGCAAGAAACAAAGGAATTACAATCTCCTTAATTGG
>JAZDMC010000008.1:0-12345 GCA_043801325.1 Candidatus Woesearchaeota archaeon
TCCAACCTGCCTATCAGCATTAAGAGGCTTAGTATCACTTTTGCAGCTGCTGGAAGAAATGCATATGTCTCTACAGCACCCACTAAGCCTAGGCCTGGGCCTACATTGCCAAGTGTTGCTGCTGCTGCGCTCATAGAAGACACCATGTCAAGCCCAAATGAAGACATGACTACACTGCCTATTGCAAATACAACCAGGTATAAAACAACAAAACGGACTATGTTCCTTATTACTTTGTGGTTTACCATCTCCCCATCAATGTAAACATTTTTGAAGGCAGATGGATGTACTACCCTTAACAGCTCTATAAACACCGTCTTTAGAGTTATATAAACCCTTATTACTTTTATTGAGCTTCCTGTTGAGCCTGCGCATCCCCCAATAAACATTGCAATAAATAAAAGCATCTTTGCAAGGCTTGACCACTTGTCAAAATCAGCTGTTATATACCCGGTTGTGGTAATAATCGATGTAACTTGGAATAAGGAAGCCCTGAATGCCTGCTCTAAAGTGTGATAGGCCTTGCCCCATAAATCAAAGGTTATTATCCCTGTAAAAATGAGTATGATTAATGTGTAAAATCTTGCTTCTGTGTTTTTGAATAAAGCTGTTCTGTCGCCTAAAATGAACCTGCAGTATAGTATAAAGTTAAGTCCTGAAAGAAACATGAAAACAATAATTACATACTGAACATAGGGGCTGCCATAAAAACCTATGCTGGCATTTTTTGATGAGAATCCTCCAGTAGCAACTGTTCCAAATGAGTGTATAGCTGCATCATATAAACTAAGACCCCCGAACATTAATAGGGCAATTTCAACAAGAGTAATTGTTATATAAGTTGCCCATAAGAGTACAGCTGTTTTCCTGATTCGTGGAGAGATTTTCTTGTTTATAGAGCCGCCAGAAACTTCTGCCTGGAAGAGCTGCGCTCCCTGTACGCCAAACGATGGCAGTATCGTAATGATCAAAAGAATTATCCCCATGCCTCCAATCCAATGGGTTAATGATCTCCAGAATAAAACAGAATAAGGCACTGCTTCTATATCTGTTAAAATTGTTGCTCCAGTAGTTGTGAATCCTGACATCGATTCAAAAAAAGCATCTGCCGGGTTTTGAACAACTCCTGACATTAAGTAGGGCAAAGAGCCTATAGTGGTTATTAAAATCCATCCAAAAACAACTGTTAGGATTATGATCTTAAAGCTGGCCTTATCAGATTTTTTGAAAAAATGCTTGAGAACCAGCCCAACTATACTTACAATAATCCCTAATGTTATAAAAAGATTAGTATAAGGCTCGTTGAAATAAAAGCTTACAATTGACGGGATAAAAAGGCTGATTCCAATCAGCGTAAGGACATAGCCGAGAAAATAAAGCAAAGTATTCTTCATTTTACCCCTTGAAGTATCTTTCCACAGAGGAAGCAGCTTTCTTGCGGACAAATACCAAAACTTTATCGTTTGGCTCTATTTTAAAGTTGTTTCTTGGGAAAAATGTCTCTTCATTGCGAATTACTGCCCCAATTATTGCCCCTTTGATGAACTGGGCCTCTTTAACAGGCTTTTTAACAATCTTTGAATTAGGGCTTGCAATAAATTCCATTATTGCCAGTTCTTTATCCAGAATTGAGAGGGCTAAGAGCTCTTCTCTTCTGACAAACTGAAGTATCTTGTTTGCAGTTATCTTGCTTAGGTTAACAGCAGCATCCAGCCCTATTTCGGATATTATATCTTCCTCATAGTCTTTGCTTATTTTTGTAATCACTTTTTTGGCTCCATGCTGCTTTGCAAGCAGCGATATCATCACATTTTCCTCGTCATCTCCTGTTATCGCAATAAAACAATCAATTTTTTCTATTTTCTCTGAACGAAGAAGGTCTAAGTCAGTCGCATCCCCATATAAGATAAGGCTGTTCCTGAATCTTTTGCTTAGTTCCGCGCATTTTTTTTTGTTTTTTTCAATAAGTTTAATTTTTATTCCGCTGTTTTCAATCAGCCTCAATAGCTCTGAACCTGTCACACCGCCTCCGGTAATCATGATATTATTTATTTTCTTATACACATCTCCGAAGATTTTGTTTATCTTATCCACACCTTTGCCCTTTTGCAAAATGAATATATGATCCCCAATTTTTACTTTTTTCCTATGCTCGAATGCTTTTAATTTTTTAAAATATTCTTCGGATTCTACCACAATAATATTATTGGTTTTGCTTACTTTTGCCAGCTTTTTGTTAAGATAACCAATATTTTCATAATTGGCTTTTACTTCTATTAGAAATATGCGCCCATTCATGAAGGAATCCACTTCTGAAGCCCAAGGTATGCTTATAATCTTTTGAATTTCTTTTGCAACTTCTCTTTCCGGGTTAATAACATGGTCTATCCCTATTTCAGATGTGTCCAGCAGCATTTTGTTTAAATACGCCGGGTTCCTGATTCTGGCAATCGTCTTTTTTATGTTCTGCTTTTTTGCTATTATAGATGCAATAATATTCTCTTCGTCAGAGTCTGTTGTAGCTATAAAGATATTTGCTCCTTTAGTCTTGAGATTCTCTATTACTTCTGCGTCCCCTATGTGCCCAGTTATCCCTAATACGTCAAGGCTCTTTTGTATCTGGGCAATCTTTTTTTCGTAGGGGTCTATAACAGTAACATCATGGCCTTCTTCGTATAGTGTTTCTGCAATTTTTGTTCCAACTGCTCCAATCCCATAAATTACTACCTGCATTTGATTTCACTTGTTTTTTGATTATATAAATCTTGCTTTTAATATAGAAGTAGTGATTTAGGTTGTGAGGTTTTAAAGCTCAGCCTTTTAGCACAGCTAATGGTGTTAGTCTGGCAACTAAATTGCCTATCCCCAGCTTATGGCTTACTCTAACAACTTCATCAATGTCTTTGTACATCTGAGGGGCTTCTTCTGCAAGTCCTTTCCAGGGTCCTTTGACTTCTATTCCTTTTGCAGCTAGATCTCTGGCAACTTGCTCTCCTCGTAATGTTCTCAATGCTTCACTTCTGCTGCCTACTCTTCCAGCTCCATGTGCAGTTGAGCCAAATGAAATTTCTTCAGCTTTTTTTGTTCCTACAAGCAGATAAGATGCAGTTCCCATACTTCCCGGAATAATAACTGGCTGGCCTATTTTTCTGTAAACCTCTGGAATTTCTTTTCTTCCAGGACCAAAAGAACGGGTAGCACCTTTTCTATGAACGCAAACTTCTTTTTTTTGCCCGTCAATTTCATGAGTTTCAAATTTCGCTAAATTATGGCAAACATCATAAACCTGGTTCATTCCATCTGAGCTTCCAAATATTTTTTTGAAAACATTCCTTGTCCAATGCGCTATCATCTGCCTGTTAGCAAAAGCAAAATTAACAGCAGCGCACATTGCATTGTAATACTCCTGCCCCAAATCTGAGTTTATTGGAGCATTTATTAGCTCTCTATCTGGCAAATTAGCAATGCCATATTTATCTTCCATTTTTTTAATGTAATCAGAAGCAACCTGATGCCCTAAACCTCTAGAGCCGCAGTGAATCATTACTGTAATTTGCCCTTCTTCATCAATACCACAAGCTTTAGCAACTTCCTTATCAAAAATCTTGTCTACTTTCTGCATTTCAAGAAAATGATTTCCAGCTCCCAAGGTTCCTAATTGAGGTATGCCTCTTTGCAATGCTCTTCCAGAAACATCATTAGCATTTGCTTTCATATTACCATATTCCTCTGTTTTTTGCAAATCTTCTTCTGAACCGTAACCTTGTTCAATTGCCCATCTTGCTCCTTTGCTTAAGACTTCCATTAAAACATCTTTAGTAACCTTTGTAATCCCACCTTTGCCAACACCAGCAGGAACTTCTTTGTAAATCTCTTCTAGCAATTGTTTTCTTTTTGACAGGACATCATCTACTTTCAGGTCTGTCCTAAGCATTCTTACGCCGCAATTAATATCATAGCCAACTCCACCTGGAGAAATTACACCTTCTTCCATGTCAAATGCTGCTACACCGCCTATGCTGAATCCGTATCCCTGATGTGCATCAGGCATTGCATAAGATGCTTTTTGAATACCTTTAAGGCAAGCAACATTTTTTACCTGTTCTAAGGTCTTATCCTGCTTTATTTTTTCCAGTAATTTTTCAGAAGCATAGATTATAGCTGGTACTTTCATAGAGCCCTGTTTATCTATCTGCCAAGTAAACTCATTTATTTTCTTTAATTCCATTTTCAGATAAAAAGAATTTCTCCTTGTTTAAATAACTTATCACAAATCCAAAACAACCTGCACCATTACTTTGCCTTTTTCTTCTTCGATTTCCATCTCATTGTATGTTACTGCTTTGATGTCCCCTGTTGTCTCATAGCCTTCTGCCTTGTCTCCAACAGCAATTGCCTCAAGAAAGTATTTTTTTTCTTTTTTGTGAATTATTAATTCTTCAATATGATTCAATAAGAAATTTTCAGTGTCAATTAAAAACAATAGTTCTTCAAGATAATTATAAAGCAATGATTTGAGGTCATGGCCCCTGGCTTCAATGCCCTTTTTTGTTTTTTTATTGATTTTTTTTGTATCTGTAATTACTGAGAACATAGCTAAAGCTGCATTGCTGAAGGATTCTTCCATTGTTTTGCCATATGCCTGGAATTTGGCATCTGCTGTATGCTCAAGGAATTTATATTTGGCCATAAAGAATTAGTAGAAATCCAGTGTTTAAAAAGGTTCAGAAAAAGATTATTTTTTATATTTATTTTCAATATAGAAATTAAATAGCTTAAAATTGCTACTAAAATACATTTTCTCGACGGTAAAATTGAGCGAAAGGTTTATATATGCTCAGATATTATTTTTCCCTTAATAAGAGCCTAAATCTATGGTAAAATTGCTGTTTAAAATAACCGGGATTTAGTCAAAAAACCACATAAAATGGAACCAAATACAGAGCCAAAAACTGATGATTACGGAGCAAAAGATATTCAAGTTCTTACTGGATTAAGCGCTGTAAGGAAACGCCCGAGCATGTATATAGGTGATACATCTCTAAGAGGCCTGCATCATCTTGTTTTTGAGGCTGTGGATAACAGCATAGATGAGGCTCTTGCAGGTTTTTGCAACAAAATTGTTGTTATAGTACATAAAGATGACTCTATAACGGTTATAGACAATGGAAGGGGTATTCCTGTTGACATACATCCAAAATATAACAGGCCAGCAGTGGAGATTGTACTGACAAAGCTGCATGCAGGTGGAAAATTCGACAAAAAAACATACAAGGTTTCTGGAGGCTTGCATGGTGTTGGTATTTCTGTAACAAATGCTTTATCTAAAGAATTAAGCGTAGAGGTAAGGAGGAATGGAAAGATATACCAGCAAAAATATGCGCAAGGAAAGCCAGTAACAGAGCTGAAAATTATCGGAGAATGTACAGACAGAGGAACAAAAGTTACATTTCTGCCTGATAATGAGATCTTTTCAGAGACAGAGTTTCATTTTGATACTTTGTCCAGCAGATTAAGAGAGCTTGCTTTTCTAAATAAGGGAATTCATATTACATTATTTGACGAAAGGACCAATAAAAAGCAGGAATTCCAGTATGAAGGCGGAATAGTGTCTTTTGTTGAATTTCTCAATAAGAACAAGGATCCATTGCATAAAATAATCTATTTTCAAAAGGAAAAAACTGGGGTTAATATAGAAGTTGCTATGCAATATAATATGGGTTATCAAGAAAATATTTTTACTTTTGCCAATAACATAAACACCCAGGAAGGAGGCTCGCATTTAGTGGGATTTAAAACAGCTTTGACAAGAACGCTGAATAGCTATGTAGAGAAATTAAAGGCAAACGACACAAAGCTTTCAAGTGATGACGTAAGGGAAGGTTTAACTACAGTCATTTCAGTGCAACTTCAGGAGCCGCAGTTTGAAGGCCAAACAAAAACAAAACTTGGCAACTCTGAAGTAAGGGGCATTGTTGAAAGTTTAGTCAATGAGAATTTAGGAACGTTTCTTGAAGAAGATCCATCTACTGCAAAACTTATTGTGGAAAAATGCATAAATTCTGCTAAGGCAAGGGAAGCAGCTGCAAAGGCAAGAGACCTAACAAGAAGAAAAGGCGCCTTAAATCATCATTCTTTACCTGGAAAATTAGCTGACTGCTCAGAAAGAGACCCTGTAAAATGCGAATTATATTTTGTAGAAGGTGACAGTGCCGGAGGCAGTGCAAAACAAGGCAGAAATAGGGATTTCCAGGCCATATTGCCCCTGAAAGGAAAAATCCTTAATGTAGAAAAAGCAAGATTAAACAAGATTTTCCAGAATGAGGAAATTATAACAATGATAACTGCATTAGGAACTGGAATATCTGAAGAATTTGACATAACTAAATTAAGATATCATAAGATAATCATTATGACTGATGCTGATGTTGATGGCGCGCATATAAGGACGCTATTGCTTACTTTTTTTTATAGGTATATGAATTCTTTAATTACAGCAGGTTATGTTTACATAGCACAGCCGCCATTATATAAAATCAGCAAGAACAAGAAAATATATTATATTTATTCTGATGAGAAGCTGGAGCAGTTGTTTAAGGAGATTGGCAGGGATAGCGCATCTGTACAGAGGTATAAGGGTTTAGGAGAGATGAATCCGCAGCAGTTATGGGAAACAACCATGGATCCAGAGCATAGGACTTTATTACAAGTAAGCTTAGAAGATGTCGTTGAAGCAGATAAGATATTTACAATATTGATGGGAGACCAAGTAGAGCCCAGGCGCAATTTTATAGAGCAGCATGCAAAAGAGGTTGCTAATTTAGATATTTAAATGACTTATATAGATATTATTGGATTTTTGGCAGGAACATTTACTACACTAGCTTTAGTGCCTCAAGCAGTTAAGGCATTGAAAACAAAGCGCACCAAAGATGTTTCCTTTGGATGGATCTTAATATTGACTATTGGAGTTTCTCTATGGTTCACATACGGAATTTTAATTAATTCATTTCCAATTATCATTGCTAATGGTTTAACATTTATTTTGTCGCTTATAGTTTTAATTTTGAAAATAAAGTATAAATGAAAATCTGATGGAAACCCTCTTTTATGGTTTTCCAGGAGATACAGAAAACCCATCATCTTGGGGTTTTCGATATCTTTTTAAACCAACTAGATTTTCCTTAAACTATGGCAAAAACAAAGGTATTGAAGAAGGAGTGGTATCCTATATTAGCTCCAAAAATATTCCATAATGCTGTTTTAGGAGAAACCTGTGTTTATGAGCCTAATGATATGATTGGTAAATCTATCACTCAAAACCTTATGAGCCTAACTAATGATGTAAAAAGACAGAATATAAATATCGACTTTGAAATTAATAGTGTCCAGAACAATAAAGCTTTTACTAATATTGCTGGTTATCACATGGTGCAGTCCTCAATAAAAAGATTGGTTAGGAGGAACATTGAGAAAATTGATATGTCATTCTCATGCAAGACTTTAGATAACAAACATCTGCGTGTTAAGCCTCTCTTGATTACAAGATCAGCGACAACAGGCTCAGTTGCAGCAAAGATAAGGAAAAATGCCCTGGATTTCTTGGTAAAATATATCAGCTCTGTTAGTTATGATAACCTCATTAATGACATGGTAAGCTATAAACTTCAAATGGCATTAAAAAAAGTTCTTAGCATAGTTTATCCGCTGAGAGTGTGCGAAATAAGATCTATGGAAGTAGTGGATTTGGAAAAGAAGGAACAGGCTAATCGCAAGAAAGAGGAAAAACGCGCAAGGAAATCAGAAAAAAGTGAAGGTACAAAGAGCAAAAAAGAAGCTAAACCAGCAGAGAAAGAAGTGAAAGCACAAGAAATCAATGAGACAGAGAAAAAAGAAGAGAAAGTTCAAGAAAGTAAAGATGAGCCTCAAAAAGTAGGGAAAACAGAACCAAAAGTATAGTTCTTAGAGAAACATATTAAAACCCATGCTATTTTTCTTGTTTGTATAGCCCCGTAGTGTAGCGGCCAAATTCTCTAATTAGATTAGAGAAGTCCAATCATTCAGCCCTCTGGAGGCTGAGACCCAGGTTCGAAACGACTATATGTCACGAAAGTCCTGGCGGGGCTATTTAATTATTTTTATAAAAAATGAAACTAATTGCGCAAGGAGCAGAATCTAAATTATTTTTGGATGGGGCTAAGGTAGTTAAAGATAGGTTTAGGAAAACTTATAGAATAGAGGAAATAGATGAAAGATTAAGGAAATTCAGGACAAAAAGAGAGGCAAAAGTTTTAGATAAGCTGCAAAAAATAAATTTTCCATGCCCTAAATTAATTTTTAATAATGAAAGAGATACTATTGAAATGGAGTTTATTGATGGAAAATTATTGAAGAATATACTTGATGATGGTAATTGTGTTAAATTAAGCAAAGAAATAGGAGAAAAGATAGCTATACTGCACAATAAGGGCATTATACATCATGACTTAACAACATCAAACATGATTTTTAAGGATGAAATTTATTTTATTGATTTTGGATTGAGCTTTTTCTCAGAAAAAATAGAGGACAGAGCAGTTGATTTGCATTTACTGAAAGAGGCTTTAGAGTCAAAACACTCTGGAATATGGGAAAAATGCTATGATGCTGCGTTGGAAAGCTATGCAGAAAAAGCAGATGATAGTGACGATGTGATAGAAAGGCTTAAGATTGTTGAAAAAAGAGGTAGGTATAAACACAAAAAATGAGCATGCTTATTACAGCAATAATTGTTGCTACAGCTTTTCTTGCATTGTACTGGGTCTTTTGGGGTCAAAGAAAACATAATGAGATGTTTATGCCTAAAAGAAAAACAGAGTTAAAAGCTGTTTTGTTTGATTTGGATGGCGTTATCCTGGATTCTTTTGAAAGGCAGTATGTGGTCTTTAATGATTTAAGGAAAAAATTTGGATTAAATCACATAGATAAGCACGAATATAAAAAAAAGTTTTGGGGAAATTCCCTTGAGTCAAGCGCTAAGCATTATTTTGAGAAACATGATCTGAAAGAGCTGCATATAGCCTATAATAATTTAGTTAAAACCCATATGGGTAAAAGCAAATTGATAAGTCATGCTGAAGAAGTTCTTAAGATTATTAAAAACAAGAACCTAAAAATTGGCTTAGTGACTAATACAACCACAGAAAGAACAACAAATGATCTAAGGTTCCATAAAATAAACAAATATTTTGATGCTATTGTAACTGCAGATGATGTTGAAAAACCAAAACCATATCCTGATGGTACATTAAAGCTATGTAAAAAATTAAATGTAATGCCAGATGAAACAATTCTTGTTGGAGACTCAAAAAATGATTACAAAGCTGGAAAAAGCGCTGGTTGTTTTGTTGTTGGATTTAATACTCATGGGGATTTGATAATCAGTAAGTTGAGTGATTTATTGGAGTTGGTTTGATTATCGACGAAAAATTTATATACTTGCTGTGTTTTCTACTAAATTGATACAAATGAGACGAGTTGATTGTTTTCACTGTTGTAGACTTTAGTTCTGATTTAAATAGTTTTAACTCTTTTTTTGCACAAAAATTTCATGGGTAGCTTTCCTGCTATCCACTAAACTAAAATTCAATTCTGAAAATCTGAAACAAATCTTAATTTAATTTTCAAAATAAAAAACTATGCTCTTACTTAGCGAGAGCTCTAAACAAAGCTGAGGGAGATTAAGATATTACATGGCGGCAGTAGTTTAGTGGCAGAATACAAGACTGTGGATCTTGTTGCGCGGGTTCGATTCCCGCCTGCCGCCCTTAATACACAAATTATGGGGTTTATAAAACAAAATCCTTAAAAATGAAGCAAAAATATGGCTATGGAATGGGGGATGTACTATGATAGAACTAGACTTTAAAAAAGGCAATGGGCTGATACCAGCGATAGCTCAGGATTTTAAAACAGGGGAAATTCTTATGCTCGCTTACATGAATAAAGAGGCATTTGAAAATACCTTAAAGACAGGAAAAGCAACTTATTTTTCAAGAAGCAGGAACGAGCTTTGGGTAAAGGGAGAAACTTCAGGAAATGTCCAGAGCGTTAAGGAAATTTTGGTTGATTGTGATAATGATACTATTGTTCTTAAAATAGAGCAAAAAGGAGGAGCATGCCATACTGGCTACAGGAGCTGTTTTTACAGAAAGATAGAGGGGAATAAAATTGTTACAGTTGGCAAGAAAGTTTTTGATCCGAAAGAAGTTTATGGGTAGGAGGTTAAAATGACAAAAAAAATACTAAAATTAGGAATACCCAAAGGAAGCTTACAGAAAAAAACCTTTGTTATGTTTAAAAAAGCTGGTTTCAATATTAGTTTGAATGATGACAGGAGTTATTTTCCTGAAATAAATGACCCTGAAATAGAATGCATGCTGATAAGAGCCCAGGAAATGGCAAGATATGTTGAAGATGGTGTTCTGGATTGCGGCTTGACCGGAAAGGACTGGATTTTAGAAAATAGAGCAGATGTTGTTGAAGTTGTTGAGTTACTGTACGCAAAAGAAAGATTAGGAAAGATTAAATGGGTTTTGGCTGTTCCAGAAAATTCAAACATAAATTCAGTTAAAGACCTTGAAGGAAAAAAAATTGCAACAGAAGCTGTTAATCTTACAAAAGATTACTTAAAGAAGAATGGTGTTAAAGCAGAAGTTGAGTTTTCCTGGGGTGCAACAGAAGTCAAGCCACCAAAACTTGCTGATGCAATAGTTGAAATAACAGAAACAGGCTCTTCATTAAGAGCAAATAATCTGAAAATTATAGACACCGTAATGGAAAGCTCTACAAGATTGATTGCAAATAAAGATTCATGGAAAGATTCATGGAAAAGAACGAAGATAAAAAACATAGCTACCCTGTTGATTGGCGCATTAAATGCTGAAGAGATGGTTGGAGTTTTCATGAATGTTCCAGGGGAAAAACTAAACAAAATATTGGAAATTTTACCCTCACTAAAATCACCAACCATATCAAAATTAGCAGGCCTAGACTGGTATGATATTTTTACTGTGATAAAAGAGGATACCATCAGAGAATTGATTCCAAGGTTAAAGCAGGCCGGAGTAGAAGGAATAGTAGAATTTCCGTTGAATAAGGTGGTGGAATAAATGAATGCAGTTGGATTGATGATGAATGTGGACGAAAAAAAATTAAGTGCTGTGCTAAAGATCTTACCCTCACTGAAATCACCAACAATATCGGATTTGAGCAGAAAAGGCTGGTTTGATATTTTTACAGTGTTAAGAGAAGAAATAGCTAGAGACATAATCCCAAAACTAAAAGAAGCAGGAGCGCAGGGAATTGTTGAATTTCCATTGAATAAAATAATTGACTAAAATGGTAGATATAATCAAGGCAAATGACAAAGCAAGAGTAAAAAAAATAAAGCAAAGAAGCGTTGAAGTAGCTGGCAAAGCATTTGAAAAGGTAAAAAAAATAGCTGATGATGTAAAAAAAACAGGAGACAAGGCTTTGATTAAGTATGCAAAGAAATTTGATAAGGTTGCATTAACAAAAAATAAGATTCAGGTAAGCAAAAAAGAGATAAAAGATGCATGTGAAAAAATCAACTCAAAAATTATGGATTCTTTGAAGACAGCTGCAGCCAATATAGGAAAATATGCAAAATTTCAGCTGCCTAGTGAATGGAAAAAGGAGATTAATAATGGCGTTATTGTAGGGCAGGTTGTAAGGCCTTTAGACAGTGTCGGATGTTATGTTCCCGGAGGGAATTATCCTTTGGTGAGCAGCGTTCTTATGACAGTTGTTCCAGCAAAAATAGCTGGTGTTAAGGAAATAATTGTATGCTGCCCGAAAATTACAAGAGAGATCTTGGCTGCATGCGATATTGCCGGCGCTGATAAGGTCTTTAGAGTAGGTGGAGCCCAGGCAATAGCTGCAATGGCCTATGGAACAGAAACAATTCCTAAAGTGAGCAAGATTGTTGGTCCGGGCAATGTTTATGTAACTGCTGCAAAGAAATATGTTTATGGTGATTGCGGTATTGATTTTTTAGCAGGTCCAAGCGAAATCATGATTATTGCTGAAGATTCCAATCCAGAATTTATTGCAGCTGATATGTTGGCTCAGGCTGAGCATGATATAATGGCTAGCGCAATTTTGGTGACGCCAAGCATTTCTTTGGCAAAAAAAGTAAAGCAAGAAATTGGAAACCAATTAAAGAATTTAAAAACAAAAAAAATTGCAAAAAAAAGCATGGAAAATTTTGGAGCAATTGTTGTTGTTAAAAATATGGATGAAGCTTTTGAATTTGCAAATGAGTTTGCTCCTGAGCACCTGGAA
>JAZDMC010000024.1:0-2544 GCA_043801325.1 Candidatus Woesearchaeota archaeon
GCTGATTGATTCAAAAAAAATTGATTTGTATACAAAGGGCATAAGCTATTTCACTTATCGGCTTCTTGATGAGATCTTAAATGCATACTTTTCAATCCTAGACACATTAGAAGAAAAAATTGATAAGATAGAGGATAAGGTTATTGAAAAACCCGATAAAGCTACTGTCGGAAACATTTTTTCAGTAAAAAAAACCCTTATATTTTTCCACCGCGCCCTAGCAGCCAACAGGGAAGTAATAACATCAATAGAAAAGGAATATGTAGCCAATATAGACAAGAAAAACGTCAAAAGGTTCCGGGCTTTGTATAATGATGTAACACAGCTAATTGAAATGGAAGGTACATACAGGGATATCTTAACAGGAACTCTTGATGTTTACCTAAGCTCAGTTTCCAATAACTTAAACCACGTCATAAAAACGCTGACAATAGGAGCTTCATTTGTTTTAATACCTACATTAATTGCAAGCATATATGGAATGAATTTTGAATTTATGCCAGAAATTCATACTGCGCTTGGCCAGAGATTTGGCTATTATTTTGCCTTAGTTTTAATGGCTCTTTCTATAATTATAAGTTATGCCTTCTTCAAAAAAAAAGGATGGATGTAAAGTCACTCCAAAACCCTATAAAACGCATAGTCACTTCGTTCGTAGCTTTTTACTCGAGTACTCGGTAAAAAGCATCAAATATCGGAATATCAGTAGTTAATTGAAAGAAATGTATTCCTAATTTATTGCATGCCTCTTCTATTTTTGCAGCGTGGTTGTCGAGCATCTGCTGGTATTGTACGCGTAATCTTGGGCTTACGTAAGTCCTTAGCATGCCTTTGGACTCGCTGTCTATTAGCTTAAAATCGCCATGGTACTTCAGCTCTTTTTCAATAGGGTCTAAAACCTGTATAACTTTTATTTCATGGTCTCCCAAAGTATACAGGGACTCTATAACTTCATTAACATCAACTAAAAAATCAGATATAAGCACGAGCATTGACTTGCTTCCAATTACTTTTCTATACTGCATCATTGCATCCAATAACTTGGAATAACCTTGTGTTTTTGTGCTGTTCAGATGAAGGACCATAGAAGCAAGCTGGGACATTCCTCTTCTCGGCTGGAATACTTCAAGATTTTCAGCAAATGTAGAGAACTGGAATCTCTCATTTTCCCTCATAGCCAGATAGCCAAAACCCACTCCAAGCATAGCAGCGTAATCAAACTTGCTCACAGGCTTCCCAAACCCCATTGATGCGCTTGCATCCATAATTATATGCGCAGTTAGATTCCTTTCTTCCTCAAAAGTTTTTATGTACAAATCATCAGTTCTTGCAAAAACTTTCCAGTCAATAAGCCTTATATCGTCTCCCGGAGAATAAATTCTGTGCTCCTTGAATGTCAGGCCGCGCCCTGTTGCAATTGATTTCCTTGGCCCCATATAATTAGATGTAACTCTCTTCTTAACAACAAGATGAAACCTGTCCAGTTGATCAAGAAAATTAGTGTTAATCATTTTTTAATTAACTTTACTTAACCTTATCCAAAATATGCTTAATGGCATCATCAGTTGTCATTCCTTTTCTCTCTGCTTCAAAATTCAAGATTATCCTATGCCTCAGGATAGGATATGCCATTTCATTGATGTCTTCAGTGCTTACATGATTTCTGCCCCTGATTAATGCCCGCGCTTTTGCCGCTAGCAATATGCCAATAGAAGCTCTTGGTGATGCGCCATAATGAACAACATCCTTGTTTGTCCTTGTTGAGGATATTATTCTTATAGCTCTCTGTTTTATGTCATTTGCAACAGGAACTTGTCTCGTCAGGTTTTGCAGGCTAAGCAGATGGTTTTTATTCAGCAAAGTCCTCAATTTCTGCTCTCTTAAGGTAGAAGAATACATATCTACAATTTTTTCCTCTTCTTCAAAAGATGGATAGCCCACTTTTATTTTCAGCAAAAACCTGTCAGCTTGCGCCTCTGGCAGGGGATAAGTGCCTTCCTGCTCAATTGGGTTTTGTGTGGCCAAGACAAAAAACGGCAGGTCAAGCTTAAATGTATTATTGCCGACTGTAACCTGCTTCTCCTGCATTGCTTCCAGCAAAGCGCTTTGTGTTTTAGGCGTTGCCCTGTTGATCTCATCTGCCAGCACAATATTTGCAAAAATAGGGCCTGGCTGGAACTTAAAATTTCTTTTGCCGGAAGTTTCCTCTATTATATATGTGCCTGTTATGTCAGAAGGCATTAAATCTGGTGTGCTTTGGATTCTGCTGAACTTAAGGTCCATTAAATCTGCCATTGTCCTTACAGCGAGTGTCTTAGCCAAACCAGGATACCCTTCCAGCAGCGCATTAGCATCGCATAAGTTAGCTATCATAATCTGCTCAATAACATCAGTCTGCCCGATAACAACTTTCTCAATTTCCTTAAAGACAGCATCAAAAATGTGCTTGTAGTCCTTCATAATGATACACCTCTTTTTTAATTATATTTAATAGTTTTTATTATTTAATCAATCTTTAATTATTATAATTTTATTTTAAAGTAA
>JAZDMC010000027.1:0-9083 GCA_043801325.1 Candidatus Woesearchaeota archaeon
CGAATGCGGAATATAAAACTCAAGTGGAGGTCCATTTAATGATTCCTGTATTTCTCTCAAATTAGAGTAATCCTGCTCAAAATTTCCGTATTTTATTTGAGAAATTACTTCATGCTCAGTAGGGCTGTAAAACATTCCAGCGTAATCAGGAAAATCATTAGTAATAAGATAAGAGGCAGTATTGCTCAAGCTGCCATGAGAATCTATATTATAACCGCTCTTGCTCAGAACTTCATAACCAGGAGTACATGTGTTGTGGTACATTTTAATCAACGTGCACTATTTCTTTTTCCTCTTTTATCGCATCTTTAATTGCTTCTTCTATGGATTTATTTTTCTTCTTTTTTATATTTTTATTATTTTGAGTGTTTAATGTATTATTCGTATTGTTACTTTGGTGAATATCTTTTGCAACGCTATTGAAGGTCCCTTCCTCTTCTTCTTTTTTCCGGTATTTCTCTTCCTGCTCTACTCTATCAACAATAGTTTTTTCTTTTTCCTCATTTTCCTGTTCTTCTTTCTTCTTCTCTTCGTCCTCTTTTTCATTAGACTTATAAATATCCTTATTTTTATCTTCGTCATTATTAGCATTATATGTTTCATTTTTATGATAATCCTGACGAGACTCCTTAGAACTATGGCCAGCATAATCGCTGCTGCTGCCAGTATTATGAATATCCAGTTTATCCTCATCCCAAATGTTAAGTCTTTTGTACATTTTTATAGCATTGTTGCAAGCCCGGTATAGATTTTAGGTATTTCTCCCTTTATAAACCTTTCTATTATTTACTACTTAAAAGTAACAGTAAATCAATACCTAATCAGGAACTCAGTATTTAATCAGGAATTTTGACTTATACTGGTCCATATCTAAAAACTCGTCTGCTTCTGCCCTTAGCTTTCCAGAGCTGCTTGGCCCAATAGCCATTACCTCTATCCTGCATCCCATTGCGCGCCTTAAGTGCTGCAGTAAATCCACAAAATCACCATCTCCGCTTACCAGGATAAGGGTATCTAGCTTATTTGCCAATTCAATCATGTCCATGGCTATGCCAATATCCCAATCCCCTTTTTTTGCTCCGCCTGCAAATGTCTGCAAATCTTTTGACTTCACTTCATAACCTATTTTCTCCAAAGCAGAATGAAAGTTTTTTTCTTCTTTTATATCTGCCTTTATTACATATGCAATTGCCCTAACAAGTTTTCTTCCGGCTACAGACTCCTTAAGAACCTGTGCAAAATTTACCTTTGCATTATACAAATTTTTTGCAGAATAATAAAGGTTCTGCACATCTACAAAAACTCCAACACGTTGCTCTCTATTTACTCTCATTTAGTCTCACCCAGTTTACAAACTTTTTATATTTTGTTCAAAACCACAATCAGAACACTTAATTTTGCCTTCTGTAAATTTCAAGCTTAGCCCACTGCATTTAGGGCATTTCTGGACAACCTTAAACTTATCAAACTGCTTTTTCCAGTCTTCTTCATCATGGTTCATAAAAAGAATGTTTCCCTAATTGTATATAAATTTATCGTGAAGCATACAAAAACCCCAACACCTTTATAAATTAATAAACCCTACCAGAAGGCATATGCCAGACAAGATACGGTTTTTTCCAATAGATGTAACATACAAAGTTATAGATGATAAGCCGGTGATACATTTATTCGGGAGAACATCTGACAATAAGCAGATATGCGTTCTCTATGACAGTTTTGAGCCGTATTTCTATGTTATACCAAAAAAAGGCATCGATATAACAAATGAGATAAAAAGTTTCAAAATCTCAGGAAACGATCAAACATGCCAGGTAACAAGGGTAGAACCAGTAAAAAAGAAGTATCTTGGCAAAGATGTAAATGCTATAAAGGTTTTCACAAAACTTCCAAGAGATATTTCTATACTAAGGGAAGAGCTGAAGAACTGGAGCAGCATAGAGTCTATAAATGAAAATGACATATTGTTTGTAAAAAGGTTTATGATAGACAACAACATTGTGCCTTTGACTTTATACGAGGCTGAAGGCAGTTTTAGCCAGCAAAAGCTGAAAGTGCCTGCTTTCAGAGCAACAAAGATAGAGCCTTTCGGAACTGAAACATTCCTAAAGCCGAAAATACTATCTGTTGACATAGAGACCTATACTCCACTTTACAAAGAGATAAATCCAGAAAAAAACCCAATGATAATGCTCTCCTTCTACGCAAAAGACTTCAAAAAAGTATTTGTATGGAAGCGCTTCAAGGCTGAGCTTAGTTATGTGGAATTTGTTGACAGTGAATCAGAGTTGATAGAAAAATTTAAAGAAGTGATTGAAACCTACAAGCCTGATATTCTAACAGGATATTTCTCTGATGGTTTTGATCTGCCATACATAAGGGCCCGTGCTGATAAATACAAGATTAAGCTCGATTTAGGGCTTGATTTTTCAGAATTAAAAGTTGAGAAAAGAAAAGTTGTCACATCACAAATTACAGGAATTACCCATCTTGACATCTTTAAGTTCATACGCAGAATAATATCAGGAACATTAGAAACAGAAACATATAGCCTAAATGCTGTTGCCTCTGAACTGCTTGATGAAAAAAAGCATGATGTTGACTTAAACGAGCTTTCAAAGGCGTGGGAAAATGAAACTGAAATAAAAAAATTCTGTGAGTATAACCTGAATGATGCTAGGTTGTCTTACAATCTTGCTGAAAAATTAATGCCGACAATAAGCGAAATGGTGAAGATAACAGGGCTTACAATCTATGATGCAAACAGGATGGGATTTTCGCAGTTAGTTGAATGGTATCTTCTAAGGCAGGCCCCAAACTTTAACGAAATAGCGCCAAACAAGCCATCAAACGATGAAATTTCAAGGAGAAAAATGCAGACATATAAGGGGGCTTTTGTTTTTGAGCCAAAACCAGGATTATATGACAATATAGTTGTTTTTGATTACCGCAGCTTGTATCCAACAATAATAAGCTCGCATAATATAAGTCCTGGAACAATGAACTGCAGTTGCTGCGCAGAAGACGCAAAATTAGCTCCAATAGAGGATAAAAAAATCTGGTTCTGCTGCAAAAAGAAAGGTTTCATACCTGCATTGATAGAAGACTTAATAACCAGGAGGATGAGGATTAAGGAGATTATTAAAGGCAATATAGATGAAAAGTTTGCCATACTTGATGCCAGGCAAAACAGTTTAAAGCTTCTTGCAAATTCTTTCTATGGTTACCTTGGATTCTTTGCTGCCCGCTGGTATTCTATAGAATGCGCCCAAGCAACAACAGCTTTTGGCAGGTATTACATAAAAAATGTAATAGAAAAAGCAGAAAAATACGGATTCAAGGTGCTTTATTCTGATACAGACAGTATTTTTTTGACATTAGACGGAAAAACAAAAGAAGATGCTGAAAAATTTTCGGAAAAGGTTAATGAAGATCTTCCAGGATTAATGGAGCTTGAATTTGAAGGGGTTTACCCATCAGGAATCTTTGTTTCAGCAAAAGTAGGTCCGTATGGAGCTAAGAAGAAGTATGCTCTTGCCTGCGAGGATGGAACATTAAAAATCAAGGGTTTTGAAAGTGTAAGAAGAAATTGGTCAATGATATCAAAAGAAGCCCAGGAAAAAGTGCTGAACATCATACTAAAAGACCACGACAATAAAAAAGCGTTAGATTACATAAAAAAGATTGTTGATGACTTAAGGAATAAAAAAATACCAGTAGAAAAAGTGATTATCCATACACAGCTGCAAAAGGAAATATCAGAATATGATACCAAAGGCCCCCATGTAGCAGTTGCTCAAAGGCTAAAAAATCAGGGAGTGAATGTAGGACCGGGTTCAATGATAAGGTATGTTGTCCTGCAGGGAAGCGACATCATAAGAAACCGCTCAAAGCTGCCTGAAGAAGTTAAAGGAAATGATTATGATGCAGATTACTACATAAACAACCAGGTAATTCCGGCAGTTGAGAGAATATTTAATGTCCTAGGATACACAAAAGAAGATCTGCTGGAGATAAAAGACCAGACCAAGCTGGAAGGCTTTTTCTAAATCGTAATATTTATATATTATTAAATAATTTAACATCTTATTTAATAAGATGGAGAAAGAGCAATTTATAAGATCCGTAAGGAAAACTGGAACAAGTTTAGGCATTAACATACCTCTTGAGATAATCAAAGTCCTAAAGCTCAAGGAAAAAGAAATAGTGCGCATAACAGTAGAGAAAATAAAAAAAGGTGGTAAGGATTAATATTTTTGATTATATAAAAAGACTGCGCAGTAATGCAAAATTTGAAAACAAAAGTTTTGAAGAGACAAAAAAAGACTTGGAAGAGCTTCACGAATACAATATTATTCTTGAGGAATTGGAAAACGGCAATTTTTTAGCTCCGGAAAATTCTATATATCTGACTAATGAGGATTTTATTCAAACCCGGTTATTAATTTCTGAAATAACAAAAAAACAGGAGATTACAGAAAGGCTAAGCAGCCTAAGCTACAATGTAGGGTGGCTAAAAGCAGGCGCCATTATAAAAGACAAAAACATAGTAAGCAAAGCAATAGAAAACATAACGCAGCATGAGCACAGCAGCATAAACATAATAGTTTCAGAGCTAAATTCCTTAAAAAGCAAAATCGAAAGGCTTGAAAGCCTGCACACGCGCTTATTGGACAACAACATGCTCAGCTTAGATACAAAGATCATGCTCCAGCAGGACTTTGGAAGCAAACACGAAAAGCTCAACGAGCTGCACAACAAGCAAAAAAACATACTCCTAAACCTAAGCAGCATATTTGTCAAACTAACCAAAGAAACTGTGTTCAAGAAAAAGAAGAAGTAATACTTAACCTAACAATATCTGTTAAATAACTAAAACATTTAAAAATGGCATATTGTTTCCTAAACTAAAGACATCAAAATGCAAAAATATGAACCCTTAACACAGGAACCTGAAATCTTAAAGTTTTGGACAGACAATAGAATATACGAAAAAGCCAAGGAGAATAACAAAGGCAAAAAGAAATACTATTTTCTTGACGGTCCTCCATATACTTCCGGCAAAGTCCATTTAGGGACAGCATGGAACAAATCCCTAAAAGATATGGTTCTGAGGTATAAAAGAATGCAGAACTTTGATGTTTGGGATCGTGCAGGATATGACATGCATGGAATGCCCATAGAGCAGGGTACTGAAAAAAAACTTGGCATAAAAAACAAGGACGAAATTCCAAAATTTGGTGTTGCAAAGTTTGTACGTGCTTGCCGCGATTTTGCTGTAAGTAATATGAAGCTAATGAACCAGGATTTCATAAGAATAGGAACCTGGATGGATTTTGAAAACGCTTACCAGTCGGTTAAAAATGAGTATATGGAAGGAGAATGGTGGCTGATAAAAAAAGCGCATGAAAACAAAAGATTGTATGAAGGGGAAAAAACAATGCATTGGTGCTCCAGTTGCGCAACATCTCTTGCAAAGCACGAGCTCGAATATAAGAACGTAAAAGACAATTCGATATTTGTAAAATTTCCTGTTAAAAGCAAAAAAGACGAGTATTTAATTGTCTGGACAACAACCCCTTGGACCATTCCATTCAACTTAGGAATAATGGTCAATCCAAATCTGGATTACATAAAAGCAAAAGTAGAAAATGAAACCTGGATTATTGCCAAAGCATTAGCCGGGATCTTTATAAGCGGCTTAATCAATAAAAACTTCTCAGTTATTGAAGAATTTAAGGGAGATAAATTGCTTGGATTAAAATATATACATCCATTTGAAGATTATTTTCCAAGATTAAAAGAGCTAAGCAGGAAAAATGAAAAGGTTCATACAGTTGTCCTAAGCGAAGAGTATGTTGACACAACTGCTGGTTCTGGATTGGTTCATATGGCTCCTGGCTGCGGTCCAGAAGATTATGAAGTTGGCCACAAAAATGGAATTCCTCCGTTTAATACCCTAAAAGAAGATGGAACATTTGATGAAGACAGCGGAATTTTTTCTGGATTAAGGGCAAAAAAAGATGACAAAAAAATAGTAGAGCAAATAAGGGAAAAATGCTTCTTGCTGGCAGAAACAGAGGTGGAGCATGACTATGCGCATTGCTGGAGATGCAACACTCCTGTTGTTTACAGAACTACAACCCAATGGTTCTTCAAAATAGAAGACTTAAGAGACCGCATGAGAAAGTTGAATAAAGACATAAAATGGGTTCCTGATTTTGCTGGCACAAGAAATTTTGACAACTGGCTTGAAAATTTGAGAGACAATGGCATTACAAGGCAAAGATACTGGGGAACACCATTGCCAATATGGAAATGCAAACAATGCAAGGATTTTGTTGTTATTGGTTCCATCAACGAGCTAAAGAAGCTTGCCAATGATATACCTGAAGACCTGCATAAGCCTTGGATTGATAAAGTAAAGATAAAGTGCAAATGCGGCAGTGAAAAGGAGAGAATACCAGATATTCTAGACGTGTGGATAGATGCTGGATCTGCATCATGGAACTGCCTTGACTTTCCCAGGAACAAAGATTTATTTGAAAAGCTTTACCCGGCAGATTTTATTTTGGAAGGCATAGATCAAATCAGAGGATGGTTCAATCTTTTGTTTATTGCTTCAATGGTTTCAATGAATAACCCATCATTCAAAGCAGTCTATATGCATGGATTTATCAATGACGCTAAAGGCAGGAAGATGAGCAAGTCCCTGGGCAACTACATTCTCCCGCATGAAGTTATAGATAAATATGGTGCAGACACTTTAAGGTACTACATGATAAGCAGTGCAAACCCTGGAATAGATTTAAACTATAATTTTGATGACATGAAAGTCAAGCATAGAAACCTTACAATCTTATGGAACCTGCATAACTATTTAATTGACCTTGCAAGCAACGCAAACGCAAACCCAAAAGACCTAAAAATAAGCAAAAATAGCATTTCCGTAGAAGAAAGCTACATTCTCTCAAAACTAAATTCTACGATAAGAAAGGCTACAAATCTTTTTGATGAATATAAGCTAAATGAGATTCCAGTGGTGGTTGAAGACCTTTTCTTAAAATTAAGCAGGACTTATATACAGCTAACCCGTGATAAAATAGGCGGAGATGAAAAAAAAGTAGTCTTATACACTGTCTACAATGTTTTGATGAAAATCCTAAAAATGTTTGCGCCTGTTGCGCCTTTCATAACAGAAAAAATTTACCAAGATTTAAAAAAAGAATTTGTATTGGAGGAAGAGAGCATACACCACTACAAATGGCCGAAATATGATGAAAAATTAATCAACAAGGAACTGGAAAATGAAATGGAATATGCATCAGAAGTACTGCAGACAATTCTTGCTTTGAGGGAAAAAATACAATTTGGCATAAGATGGCCATTGCAGGAAGCAGTTATAGTCACTAAAGATGAAAGCACAATTAAGGCTGTTGAAACACTAAAAAGCATAATAAAAACCCAGGCTAACATCAAAGAGATTGATGTCCAGCAGTCATTGCCTGGAATAAATCTAAGCATCAAGGCAGACTTCTCTCAGCTAGGTCCGGATTTTGGGAATAAAGCCCCCCAGATAATAGCAAAGCTTTCGTCAGAAAGCCCGGAAACTGTTTTAACACATCTGGAAAAAGAGGGAAAATACATAATAAAATTAGGCAAAGAAAACATAAACATTGTAAAAGAGCACTTGATTGTAACAAGGAAAGTTCCCACCCCTTACATAGAAGGAACATTCAAAAATGGCTTTGTTTATCTGAACAGGGAAGTTGATGAGGAACTTGAAGCAGAAGGTTATGCCCGTGAATTAACCCGCCGCGTACAGCAATTAAGGAAGACATCTGGATTACAGAAAAAAGACAGGATTATGCTATTCATAAAGACTGATGAAGAACTTGCAAATACTCTTAATAATTTTTACAGCGCAATAAAGGAAAAAGTTGGCGCATCGATCCTCAAGATTTCTAACCTGAACCCAAGCAAAAAACACAAATACGAGAGCAAGGAAAAAGTCCGGGACAATCAATTCGAATTGTTTTTGGACAAAGTTTAAGTATGTGTTTTAGTTAACATTAGGATCCTTTAAAGTTTATTTCCGCATTTCTTACAATATTTTTCATTACTTCTAATTGAAATACCGCACTTATTACAAAATTTTTTCTTTGATTCTTTTCTTACTTCTTCTCTACTTTCTTCTTTTTTCTCTTCATGCTTTGGTTTTTTAGGATGAGATTTATGGCTCTTAATCTTGTCCTTATTATAATGGAATATCAAAAAACCAATAATTAATATGATTATTGATGGAATAATATAATAAAGGGGTCTATAATCTTGGTAAGCTTCTTGTGAAAAGATAGAAACTTCTCTATGGTTTTTTATATAACTTAAAAGGTGAAAGGGCAATGTCTTACATTTATGGTACTTATACACTTGATTTTTTGCACATTGAAGTTTAATGCAGTCATTATTTTCACATTTTTCATCATTACTACAATCATTATCAGTCATACATCCATGTTTTTTACATTGGTGGACTTCAAGATATTCTCCAAATTTACATTCTAATTTTCTACATTTATGTTCTACACATTCCTCATTACTACTACATCCAGAACTTTCACAACATTCATATTTTGTACAGCGGTGATTAACAACATAACTACAATAACCACAATCTGGTGTTTTACATACGTGGCTAATACACTGTTGGTCACTTTTACATTCATCATTTTCACAACATTCATATTTTATACATTTATAATTTGAAATATAACCACATTCACAGGGAATGTCAACACAAAAATTATTAATACAGTTTTCAGAAGAACTACAATCAGAATCTGAACAACATTCATAGTTAACCCATTTATGATTGACTATATGCCCACAACTTCCTTGCGAAACATCTCTACATTCAGAAGTACAAGAACTTGATATGTAACAGTATTTATCTGATGGACAATTATTATCTGTAAAACATTTGAAATTGCTTTTTGATGTTACTTGTTTAGATTGTGTTCCTGAGCAAGACCAATCAGAATATGTATATGCTCCGCCCCACCAGTTTGTTCTCTGTTCAGATA
>JAZDMC010000028.1:0-4727 GCA_043801325.1 Candidatus Woesearchaeota archaeon
GATTTTTTTATTGGCAGTTGTATAAAGCAGATCCTGGGCATCAGTGTTAATGGCTATTGTCTCTGCTCCAACAATCCCTACTTCAGATATCCTTTGGATTGTGTTGTTGCCTCCGCCACCTGCACCAACAACTTTTATTGCAGCTTTCTGCTTAGCTAAAATCTGCTCAAGTTCAGCATCAATATCAACATTATTGCTTGGCTGAGAAAATGAATCTTCTTGCGCATTAGTTATTTCTGGTTCCACCTTAACTCCTCCCCAAAGGTAATTTTAATATTAACATGTAACTTGTATTTAAACTATTTGTTTTTTTGATTATTGTTGACGGCAAATTCAACTTTTTTAATATTTGAAATTAATTCAGTTATTTTTTTTGTTAATGTCTCTTGAACTTCTTTTGGCACTTCTTTTTTTAATGTGATTTTTGCGTTATTATTGGTTATTTCTGCTTTTATGTCTTTTGTACCAAGACTTAATTTCAAATATCCTGATAATTTTTCAGTGTCATCTGTTATTTTTTTGTTGATTTTTATGCTATATGAAAGCTCTTTTCCAGCTAATGGGTGATTAAAATCAACTAAAGTCCTTCCTCCGCTTACTGTTTTTATTGTCCCCATCATGCCGTCAATGTTTATCTGCATCCCAGGCATTGGCTGTATTTTTTGCTGCTTGAATTTGTTTGTTGGAATTAGCTGTATAAGCTTCCCATTTTTCTTGCCAAAAGCGTCTTCTGGGCCTATATCAACATCATATTCTCTTCCTGCCTCTTTTCCTTCCAGGTTTTTGTCGATGCCTTTTAGTATTTGCTCTTCACCAACGCAGATTACAACAGGGCCGTAATTATTATGGCCATGCAGATTATGATCTTTAGCAACCTTTTCATCAGTTGTATCAAATACTATATTCTCCTCTTTAAGCTTCCCTGTATATTCTATTTCCACAAAATCTTTTTTTGAAACTATTGTCATTTTATACCCTTTCAAAAAAACGGCTAAAAAATCTCTGATTTTTCGCTGTCGTGCTGTTTTATTGGTTCCGTGTTAATCAACCTCAGAAATAGGTTTTTGCAATCAATATTTGTTTATAAGTTTTTTGATTTATTTGACTGCTTTCATTATTTTTGCTATAACTTCGCTAATGCTTAAATTTGTTGTGTCAACTACCAAATCATACAATTCCTTATTGGAGTAATCTATATTGTAAATTTCCTTATAGCGCTTTCTTTCACTTTGTTCGCGCTGCTTTATTTTTTCTGTAATCTCATTTAGGTCCATGCTTGGTTCATCTGTTCTTTCATCTTTTAATATTCTTTTTGCCCTTTCCTGGTCATCGCAGTCCAAAAAGACCTTAAGATCAGCATTTGGAATGAAGAACGCTGTTAAGCGGCCATCAATGACAAAGTTGTCTTGTTTTTTTAGCTCAATTTGCTTTTTGTCAAGATCCTTATCTATTGATTTATTTTTTTCTGCTAATTTACTTAATTCTGCAAGAGAAATATTTTTTTCTTTTGCAAGCTGCCTCATTAAGTCTCCAATGGAATAATGATTAAGATTGAGTTTCTTTGCTAATCCTTTGGCCAATGTGCTTTTTCCTGAGCCCGCTTTTCCTGATATGGTTATTATCATAACTAGCAATTAAATTGCTATGTTTATAAACTTTATCGAAAGCTTTTTAAAAATATTTGGAATATCTTTAGCGATGAAAAGCAATCTCATAGACAAGCTTGGAATGTTTCTTCTTAAAGATGGGTTTACAATTAAGAGCCTTACAAGAACCTGTTTTGATTTACTGGCTAGGAAACAGGATAAGATCCTTCTTATAAAAGTTCTGGAGGATGCTAATGCCATCAGCAAGGAATATGCAGATGAGATGAATATGGTTTCATCTTATATTGGCGCAGTTCCTGTGATAATTTCGGAAAAGGCAGGCAACAAGCTCGAGGATAATATCTTGTATGCAAGATTTGACTTGTACACATTAAATTTCAACACTTTTGTCAACTCAATAAGGAATAAATTTCCATTTGTAAAGAGAACCCAAGCTGGTTTTACTGTTTCTGTAGATGGGGGCAAGCTCAGGCAGAAAAGGGAAGAGAAAGGCTACTCTTTGAATTATTTATCAAAAAAGATAGGAGTCACAAGCAGGATGGTTGATAAGTATGAAAAAGGAGATTCTGAAATAACGCTAAACAAGGCCAGGAAGATTTATGACATATTTGGCAATGAGGTTTTTAATGAATTAAATATTTTTTCTGTGCGCAATGAAATAGAAAGCAAATACAAATCAGATTTTTCAAAAAAATACATTGATTTGGGCTTTGAAGCTTCTGACACAAAGAAAAGTCCTTTTGATATAATAGCCAAGAAAGATAACGAGCTTATACTTACAGAGGTTGGAGACAAAAACAGGCCTGATTTTTCCTCTTTGTCCAAATTATTGGATGCAGACAATTTAGTTATCTTCAAAAAGAAAAAGCCAAAAAATATTCCTGCTGTTACAAAAAAAGAATTTTTGGAGTTTGAGAAAGCCAATGAGCTGATAAAGTTTTTGAAGGAGTTTTAGATAGAATTAATTTATTAATTCCTTATTACTCGTTTATATGCGGATCAAATTTTCTGTAATACTCTGCTTTTTCTGCGTGGCTTAGCAGAGATGAAAAGCCTAAAGCAGCGCCTTCATCATGGATATTCACTGTTTTATTATATCCTTGGTTTAGTGAGTAGTAAGCTGCTAACTGGAACTCAGGGCTTGGCTCATTTTCAATTTCCTTTAGCTCATAAACAAGCTCAACTTCTTTTTCTTTTTTATCATATTGTAAAAAAACATTGCTTGTTCCTGTCTGCGGATTGTAATAAGTAATGTACAGTTTGTCTTTGATCTTTTCAACTTCGTTTGTAAAAGCTTCTGCATCTGAGACTGTAGCAACACCGAATTTAGACGCTCCTACAGATTGTATTCCAAGAAGTTTTGATGCTGCATTTGCAAAACAAGATGTTACATCTTTCTCGTTCAATAGTATCTTAAGGCCTATGCTGGTTGTTTTTTTTACTGCTTTTAGCTTCAGGTTCTTGTATTTTTTATTGAAAAGTTCAATCAATGACTTGAATTTTTCCATGTAGGTGTCTAAATCTGAATGAGATTCTGCATAATACCTGTCAATTTCCTTACCTATCCTTAGCATCTGCAGAAGATCTTTTCTAAATTCACTGATTGCTTTTTTGTCAATAGAATCCAGTAATGTGTTGTTCATAAATGGAATTATAAAACAGAATGTATTTAAATTTGTCGAAAATCGAAGATTTTCGAGCATGCTCAAAAACCGAATCAAATAGTCTGTTGGTTTTTGACATGTCGGTAATCAGAAAAATTTATTCAACCCTTGTTGTTTGTTTTCTTTAATTTCTTCTTTTTCATTAGTATCAAAAATCGGCTCTCCATAAACTCCATCATAGCCTGGCTTGATTTTTATTTTTCCTTCCCTGTTGCTTATTATTGCTTCTGCAATCTTTTTATTTGATGATTTTTCTATATCTTCTTTTTTTGCTTCTAAGAGAACATTAAGCTCTGAATCAAATTTATTGACTAAGGCGTTATATTCTTTCCATGTTTTCTGAGAAGAAAGGCTTGTTCCTAGAAGAGCTGATAAAATTTCTGACAAAGGAATCAAAGACTTAAATGGAGCTGCATCTTTTGGCTTGAATCCTTCATTACGGTCTGCAAGTTGCTCTACACGCTGTAAGACTCCAACAGTCAAAGGTTTTTTGCATTTAGGGCAGATATTTTTATTTTTTAGAGATTCTTTAGGCTCTAAACAGACATTGCAAGCCCTATGGCCGTCAAGATGATATTTTCCATAATTTGGGTCAACTTCAATCGTCATCTCTATGTTTTTATTTTTCAATGAGCTTATTATTTCATCATAGTTTAGTTTACAATTAAAAATTGTTGCTTCTCTTCCAATACGCCAAGGCCAGTAAGAATGCAAATCCGAAAAACTGACAATAGAAAAATTATCCAACTGCGATAAGCGCCAGTTCATTTTAGGGTTAGAGCTTAATCCGGTTTCTATTGCATGGATTTCACCTGTTTTTTCCTTAAAGCAGTCTTTTACTGAATTAAAGCCGGAGTTTGAGCCAAACATGCTGAACCATGGAGTCCATATATGTGCGGGTATAATTTCAATGTCTTTGTCGATGTTTTTCAATAATTCAACGAATTCCGGACAGGGTATTCCAAAAATCGGCCTGCCATCATAATCTAATCTTCCTTTTTTTAGCAACGCTGCATTAATCTGCTCAACAATATCAAAGTTTTTTGCCAAGACAATATTATGTACTCTTCTTCCCTTGCCATCCTGTGAGTATATCAAAGAAATCTCTGTTTGTAATAAAAAATTAAAACCTGTTTTGGTTTTTAGAATTCCAGAACCATCTTCAGTTAGCTCTCTTTTCAATTCTTTGAACCATTCCGGATGCGTAAAGTCTCCTGTACCAAGAAGACTTAGCCCCTTAATTTTTGCGTATTTCTCTAAATTAGGTATATCAAGAGCTTTAGAAGTTGCCCTGCTGAACCTTGAATGGATATGTAAATCTGCCAGTATTTTCATTATGGTTTTTGTATTAATAGCAGGTTTTTAATTTTTTCTAATTCTAAAAAATAAAAACAAAGATTTAAATAATTCCAAGTTTGACAAACGAATTATGTTAGATGTTTGGATTTATACATTA
>JAZDMC010000051.1:0-8159 GCA_043801325.1 Candidatus Woesearchaeota archaeon
TTTGGATTATGCAGATGTTAAGGCTATAATGACAAATGGCGGAGTAGCAGCTATTGGTGTTGGCGCATCAGATACAACTAATAAAGTAGAAGAAGCTGTTAAAGGAGCATTAAGCAATCCATTATTGGACATCAGCTACAAAGGAGCAACAGGAGCCTTAATCCATATTGAAGGAGGTCCTGATATGACTCTTGACGAGGTAAGCAGAGCTGGAGAACTAGTTACAGAAAACCTCGATCCTGATGCAAATGTCATCTGGGGCGCAAGAGTTTCAGAAGAGATGAGAGGAAAGATGACAATAATGACAATAATAACTGGAGTGCATAGCCCATGGATATTAGGCAAATTAAACGCAAAAACACAGAGAGCAGACAATGTCAGGTTTAATAACGATCTTGGAATTGATTTTGCTTAATTTAAATTTTATTTTTTATCTTTTATTTTAAATATACCTATATTCTTACCGGCGTCTAACCAGCCGAACGCATAATTTAGAGCTCCAAATGCAGATGCCTTGTCATCTTTGCTCTTAAAATACTTAGCATCCTCATAATATCTCTTTGCAGTATCTAGAAAATGTAAAGCATTCTCATATAGTTTGTCTTCTTTACTAACCGCTATCTCTACCTCACCCAGTGCCTTTTCAGTTACTTTGAACTCTCTTTCAAGACGTTCGTTGGTTAATGTAGACATTTTGATTGTTATTAAAATATAAAGAATTAGTTTCTATTTTAAAAATATATTGCTACTTAACCAGCTTCCTTAACTCTTTTCCCTTTTCTAAAGCAAGGTCAACCATCTTCTCAATATCTTCTGCTGTTAAAGGGTAATCACCGCCTTTCTGCATTGCGCACAACGTTCCATCGCTTAAAGAAGCGACAGTAAGTCTCGCATCAATCACACTTTCTTCTTCTGAATCAGCATCAATAAGGAATTTATCTCCAATCTTGCTTACTGTAACAGAAAGCGGAGTGTCTTTTATATCAAGGCCTTTATTTGTTTTTTTCTTGTAATCAATTTTATCATCCTTATACTCTGGAAATTTCATGTCTTTCAATGCAGCTATTGCAGCTAAAGCAGCAGCATCATATAAATTGCCGACATCATTGATTGTGCATATGTCAATAATTATCATCCATACTTTTTCCCCTTCTTTTATGCATAATTTCTTGAAATCCATGCATTTGCTTTCCCTAATGCCCCTATCAACAATCCTTGCAAGCTCTACTGCTTCTATACCAGGAGGGCCTGGTTCAAAATCAGGATTTGACAATGGCAGTAATTCAGCGCCAACCATTATGCTTCCTTGGTCTGGAGCATCAGGATAAGGTTCCATAACCTCTACTTTTACTCCTACTATAACATCTGTTTTTCCAATTTTAACGCGGGCAGAACCTTCTGCAGTTTTTATTACTCCAACATCAAGGCTAATAGGCTTTCTGTACTCAGTAAACTTTCTCCCATCAAGCCTTGTATTTGAATCAAAAAGCTTTATTATGTGTTCCCTTAAGTTTTTGTACATTTTATTTTGCCTCTGCTTTGTATTTGTCTTTCAATGCCTTTTTCTGGACTTCATAAATTTCTTTGCAGGCCTTCTTTCCCATCTCAAGGACTTTCTTTAAATCTTCTTTTGATACCAATCCATCCATCTGTAATAAGGTTATCTTGTCATTGTTTGGCATCATTGCAATTGGAATATCTGCAACAGGACCGTCCTCATAAGATTCTTCCTTGTAATCCAAATCAACAACAAGCTTGTCATCAACTCTTCCAACAGAAACAGCAGCAACTAAGTCTTTCATTGCCAATCCTGCATCTGCTAAAGCCATTGATGCAGCGCATATGCCTGCGCATCTTGAGCCGGCTTCGGTCTCTGGCAGTTCAATAAAAACATCAACAACTGAATTAGGATACTCTTCCAAATCAAGTACAGGCAATAATGCTTTTTGTGTAACTAGTGAGATTTCTTTTGACCTTCTGCTTCCACCTGGCCTTACTCTTTCTCCAGAACTTGAAAAAGGCATCATATTGTAATTGCATCTTAAGATCCCTTTTGAAGGATCCTGCAAAAATTTAGGATGCAAATTTCTTGGACCATAAACAGCTGCATAAGCTGCTGTATTGCCTATCTTAAAATAAGCAGACCCATCCGCATTTGGTATAACTCCTACTTTAGCTTCTATCTTTCTTGTTTCATCAAATTTTCTTTTGTCTAGTCTTTCTTTGTAAGCCATTTTTGATCCATTATTATTTTTTAATTATTAATCATTATTTTTTGTTTTTATTAAATTTTTTATCGAACTTACCAATTATTGTAATTTTAATCATTGTACTTTTGGTTTGGCTTTATTCTTCTCCAAAAACTCCTTGATTCTGTCAGTCAAACCGGATAAATGGCTTTCCTTCTCAATCTTTCTTATGCTCTCGACAGCCAATAATTCCCCTTCAGGGCTTCCATCAATCCATACAAGCCCATTCTGTCCGACTGAAATATTGCATCCTGTTGCCTCTTTTATCATTGAGACCATGCTTCCCTGCTTGCCTACTATCCTTGGAACCTTGTTGCTTGCAACACTTATTATTCTGCCACCTCTTAATTTATGCAGACCCACGCCTTTCATTGTCACATCAACAAGCTTCTGGCTTGTAACATTGACTATTTTGCATGATACGTAATCGCCAATATCATAGAATTTTGTAAGGTCTGCGCCGCGTGCTATAAATTCTGATGTAGCTTCTTTCATTGAAAGCATTGCGGAATAAGGGCTGTTTGTGTCCAGGCGCCAGCCGCTGAAATTCACATCAACAACTGTGCATATAATTGTGTCATATTTTTTTGGAATGTACCTTCCTGACAAAGGTATTAGTTTTATTGTTCTTCCTTCAATCTGCACTAATCCTAACTGCGCTGCAATTATATTCTCTCCTTCCCTATAACTTCCAATTCCCGGAAAACTATCCATTCCCTCAGCTAATATTTCTCCAGGAACTGCAATATCCTTGTCTTTTACATTTATTTTGCTCATTTTGTATTCAAAACCTTTGCCTCAACTTCGCCATGGCATATGCCATTAACTTTTTCGTAAAATTCCTCTTCTAAACCGCCAGGCATTTCAATTACAGCAACATAGTCTCCGTTGCTCTGCCATTGTTCCCTTAATATGGTCCCGTACTTTTTTATAGTTGAATATGCTTTTGCAGCATATTCAGGGCCTATCTTAACAGCAATCTCCTTGACTTCAAACCTTATCGGAATTATTGGCTTCAGCTTCTTTAATGCTTCTTGCAGCTGCTCTTCCACAGAAACAAACTCATCAACATGGAATTTTGCTTCTTCCAAAGCATTTTCAATCCTGATTACAGGATGAGGGGTATGAGTTGTTGGATCAACACCATTCCTATGTATCATGTTTATTATTTGCTTTCTCTTGTTTTCCCTTAAGCTGTTTCTGTATTCAGAGGTTAGCTGTATCTCGCCTTTTTTTATTATCTGTTTTGCAACTTCTTCTGCATCTATTGTTTGAAAACTCTGCTTCATATCATTCTCAGATGCTTCCAATCCTTTTTTTGAATCTGTAAAAACTTTCATTACAGCAAGAACATCTTTTATATCAACACTCTTGCCCTCTTTTAATGCTATTGCATTACTGCAGTCAACCAAAACCTCAAAGTCCTGGCCATGCGTCTTTAACCTCGCAATGACTGCTTCATCAACAGTTACCATTTTTTACTTCTTTTTCTTTATATCCTTAATATCTGCAGCAGTTTTCTCTATTTTTTCCTTAGGAAATTTTTTGAATTTCCTTTCATCAATTTTAATATAAGCTGCATCTATCCTTTCAATTTTGAAATTCTCTCCAAGAACATTTTTCAAAGCGTGCAATGACAGCTTAAACCCTTCCTCTATTGTCAGTTCTGGCTTGTAATCCTTACGGAGTATTTCTTCTATTTCAACTTCTCCTTCTCCAATAGCTGTTGCCTTGTACTGGAAGAATATTCCTGTTGGATCTGTCTCATAAAGCCGTGGAGTATGGTCATCAATTCCCCCGATTAGGACAGAAACGCCGAAAGGCCTTAATCCGCCTGATTGAGTGCATATCTGCTTTAGATCGCATATATCTTTTACAATGGTTAACGTATCAATAGGGCTGTCAAAAGTGATTCTATTCTGCTGAGCTTTTAGCTGTGCTCTTTCTATTAAAACGCGGGCATCTGATAAAATTCCAGATGCGGTTGCGCCAATATGCTCATCTATCTGCCATATCTTCTCAACAGATTCTGGAACAACTAAACTGTCAATTACTCTTTTGTCTGTCACAAATAAAATGCCGTCAACGCATACCATGGCTATTGCTGTTGACCCTTGCCGTACAGTTTTTTTTGCGTATTCTACTTGAAGTAATCTTCCGTCTGGGCTGAACATAGTTATAGCCCTGTCATAACCCATCATTTGGTGCATTGGCTGCATATTTTCTCCTTTTACCATTTTTATGATGCCTCATTCAAATATTTTTGCTGCGCCTTTCTCAAAATTCCTGAAGCGCCAACACTTTTTATAATTGCTTCTTTTCCTTCTATGCTTTTTACAAAAATTAAAGATGCCTTAAGCTCATCAACATGCTTGTTGTTCACCCTAATGATTCCTCGCTGCATATTTTCATTCCATTTGTCATTTATTGGAATAATTCCTGCTTTTGCCATTCCTAAATCTCCTAAAAAATCTTTTGTAGCGTCGAAAATTGCTTTGCTTATATGAACTGCGTCATTAAACTTATGGTTTGATATCACTTCATAAGCTAAATAACGCTTCTTTTCCCTCATGCTTGGCAATAATGGTTTTATTTTTGTTTTAACCATTCTAATTTAAACGAGAAGATAGTTTATATGCTTCTCCTTTTCTCTCAAAAAAAAAGGATAGATTAGAAGTATTTAAAGGTTACTGTTTCTTTCTTATCAATATTAAAAGTAATGTTAACAAGGCAATAGGTGAAATTATATCTCCAATTTGGGTAAAGATTGTCTTTTCTTCAATTAATTTTGCTTTTCCGAAAAGAATTTGTTTCTTTTCTGTTTTTCCAGATGATTTACGAATCTAGTGACCATCATATTATTAAGTAGCAATATCACTGGAGATTACTATATCATAGGAGTAACTCTAGAAAACATTTATATATAAGCTACATTTCTATTGTGATTATGGGTATTGAAGATATTCTGCACAAAGTAAAAAGGCCTGTTGCTATAGGTGGAGCAGCAGCTTATTTGTTTCTTAATACCTTGGTTCCTGTTAGCTGCGCTAAGCCAGCAAAGACCGAGCCTGTTGAAAATCCTCCTGCTATAGAAAGTCCAGCTCCTACACAAACTTATACTCCAGAGCCTACGCAAGAACCTGCACTCGCTGATTTGACTTTCTGTATACCTGTTGGAGAGTCAGAACCAATTGCTATCGTTCAGGTCGATGACTCTGATAATGAGTGGTATATAAGCGTTTGTATAAAAAACTCCGGTGGGACAACTGCCAAGAATGTTGTGGTGAATCTCGGTAGCATGGGGCAAAAAGTGCATACGTGGCAAATCTCAGAACTAGAAGCTTGGAATTCCAAATCCTTGACCGTTCCCTTAGAAGAAATAACTGCCAAGATTAATGTGAACCCGAACTCTACTCCTTTCGGCGTGGCTATCGACCCAGGTAACAACATCGAAGAAAGCGATGAAACAAATAACAATTATTCAAGTAAGTTTAGGATCCCAGCATTAAACCCAGCTCCAACACCCACGCCAACTCCAACTCCTCCTTTGCAAGTTATTATCCAAGGAGAGGTTCCTGCTCCTATTTTAATAGACCTAAACGCCATACAATATGAACCAATTGTTAGTTATGAAGGCAATCTTGGGAACACAGATGTTAGCATAAAGAACATATTTGAAAGTGCATATTATGGCATTACTGGAAAAACATTGGAAAAAGTACTAACTAAAGACAATAATCTCGAGGAGAGGCTTAAAATTTTTCCTATGTCAGAACAAGAACTCGTTAAAAACTTTGGGGAAGATGCAAAAATCGGGATAACAAAATCCAATGTGCTAACTGCAGCTGATGGAAGTTATGTAACAGGAATGAATGCATATTTTAATAAAGAATATGATGTCTACAAAGGCATTGCAACCCTTGCTCATGAGGCATTAGGTCATGCCTATGCCTACATGTATGAGCCAAATGATTTAGCATGGAAGGATCGTCTTGTCAAGGAAACTGTAGCTGATATTCGCGAAGTAATTTTTATCCGTTACCTTGAAGAAAAACATGGTTTGACTGCTTATAAAGTAAGCAATAATCAAACAAATAAAAGCCTAGCTCAAAATCTAGTAAAGTCGTTCTTGGGTGAACAAAGTACAAATGTACATCTGCAGGGCTATAAAGGCATATGGAATGAAGTATTGAACAATCCCGAATGGCATGATGAAGCTGTTAAGGGCAGACTAAGTGTAGAGACCTTATGGGATATAAGTGTTTACGTGTTAAAGCAACCTTCGTGGACTCCGCCGGATAAGTTAACAGCCAGTCAGCAGGAACTTGTAAAAGGCATTTTAATATCAAGGTTTGAGCCTTCCACAGGCTATAATGGAAAACTTAATGAAAAATCTTTTGGTTTTCCCTAAAATTATTTAAACCTTTTATCATTCTATTGTGATGAGAATAAAAAAACAACAACTTTATAAATAAAAACTTTAACTATATTCAATTATGCCTAATCTTAATGATTGGATTGTGGCGCAACTAAAAAAGGGGTATAGCAAACGTCAGATTAAGGATAGTCTTATACGCCGTGGTTACCCCTCTTCTAGTGTAGCTTCCGTGGACAATATTGTAAGTGGACATAACGTACTAGGAAAATCTAATAGTAACCGCCAAAAATTAACTAAGAAGGTAACAATATTTCTCGGGGTATTAGTACTTGCAGTTATCATATTTGTTTCTCTTCCAGGAAAGGTTAATGAAGCGCCAGCTGAGCTATCTGGGAAGGAAATTATAAGTGGAAGATTATTTGGGATTAATAATAACATATTTACTATACTCACTCAAGGCGGTGTAGTGAGAATTATCATAAATGAGGTTCCTGAAAAAGGCTATATAATGAAGCGACAGCTTTTAAATGGCAAGTTAGTTGAAGTTACTAAAGATGACATCCTGCCTGGAAACAAGGTGATTATTACTACTTTTGTTGAAAATGGTAAAACTGCAGTGTATTCAATTGTGTTCCTAGAGGAAGAGGATGTTGCCAACAAGGGTTTTAAACTAATTGGCGGAAGATTAATTAGCGTTAAAGGCAATACTTTCAAGTTGCTTGCTCCGAATGGTGAAGTAACAGAAATCACTCACCATGGTACTGAAGGCAATTTTTCAATAATGAAACAGTTGCTAGACAAAAGCACAATCAAAGCTGGCAAAGAAGACCTTATATGGGGAACTAATGTGGTTCTTGTAACTGTTATTGACAATGGGGAAACATCTGTAAGTTCTGTAGTAATCCAAGAAAAAAATAATACTCCTCAAATTAAAAAGGCCATTGGAAAGCTGATTGGCCTTGAAAGAAATAGTCTTGATATTATTGACAAAGATGGCAAGCAGATAACTATCAGAAACAGCGCCCCACGCGATGATATTGCCTTAATGAAGATATTGCTAAACGGTACTATTGTGGATGCCGAAAGAACAGAACTTAAGCCTGGTACTAATGTGGCAGTTTCTATTTTAAATATCTATGGCCAAACTGTAGTGCGTTCTATTACAATACTATCAGAAGCAAAATAATCTAATAATGTCCGGTTATATGATGGCTACTATCAAAACTATAGGATTTTTGTTGCTAGGCATTGCGGTAATAATATCATTCGCCTTTTTCTGGATAAATACATTAGAATATCACAATCAACCTTCTGAAGTGGAACTAGAATCAGGAAACGAGCTTGAACCTATAGGGTCACATTCAGAAGCTTTTGAGGGTTTTACCTTAGAGAAAGAGTTTTTTGATGACGTCGAGCAATCTACAAAGATTTTATACAGAAGAAACGATGAGGTGCTAAAGATAAGCTCAATCGATAATATTGACGAATCATCATCAAATATTGTCCTTAGTGACCAAATTCAGACTATCAAT
>JAZDMC010000072.1:0-5670 GCA_043801325.1 Candidatus Woesearchaeota archaeon
CCTGAGAAAACTGCAGACAATACTTTCATGAATAAGAAGTAAAAGAACATAGAGCTGGCCAGGAAGATTGGTATGTACTTCAAGCCGCTTTTGATGCTGCCTTTTTCTACTATAGACACAATAAGCGAGGAAAAAAATGAAATTATTGACAGAGCTGCAATCGAGAAATATTTGAAACTTATTGGATCCACTGTGACTTCTCCAATATTCACAGGCAAAATCCCAGCCTGAGGCGCTGAAACTGCCAGTTTTGACATGAAGTTTAGGATGATTATTAAAAGATGAAAGGATAATGAGAACAGCAGTGGCGCAATAACAATAACAATCGTTGATATAAATATTGTATAAGATATAGTTGAAGTGGATATTTCCTGTTTCAAAACCTTAGTTTCCTTAATGTTTGTGACTATCTTGTCTATTAAGCCTGCTATTTGGCCGCCGCTTTCAAGCTCACTTATCATCAGATCAATTGCCCTCCTCAGTATTGGCGAATTGTATTTCTGCCCAAGTTCAGATAATGCTACACCGATGCCATGGCCAGTCATTACTTTTTTTGATACTTCAGCCATCTCATTGGCCAAAATGCTGAATTCCGGCTTAATGGATTCCAATAAGGCATTCTCAAATGACATGCCGCCTTTTAGGTTTGAAGAAACTGTCTGCAGAAACTCCGGAAGCATATCTTCCATTTTCTTTGTTCTGCCGTATATGCGCAAATCTGCATAAAAATAAACCAGTAGAATGAAAAAAGCTGCTAATGAAATCTGAATTACAAACCATAATACTGCAGATGCAACTAACAAAACTAGCGTAGAGTACTGCAAAAGATAAGGGTATATGTAAAAGAGGTAAATAATTGCAGTTATAATAGCTGTCAGGTAAAATAATGCGCCGAAAAACTTGTAAGGGACTTTGGAAATCCCTGCTTTAAGCAAGAACAGCCTCAAATGAGGTATAGCTCTTTTAGGCACAAATGCTTTGCCAAATTCCTCTAAAAATATTATCTGAAATACCATTTTTTACAAGTTTACAATCGGCCTTATAGCCTTGAATACGGATATGAACAGAAGCTGTATTATGACTATAAATGCTCCGGCAAATATGAACTCATTTGTTCTTATGGCAAGATTAATGAAGCTTGACAAAGCAATAAACAATGTCATGCCTATAGAAGGTATAACTACAGCAACAAGCATATAAAAAATAACCAAAGTGTTCAGCTTTTTACCGTATCTCTTGACTTCAATGCTCTGTTCTTGCGATATTTCTTCCAAGACAGCGCTTAAAGGAACTGTAACGTCTATTCCCAGCCTTAATGCATTATTTACGTGGAATAATATTTTCCTGAACTTTTCTGACGGAGAGTATTTCATGGCGTTTTCCAATGCGTCTTCCATAGAGCTTCCGGTGTCTATGTCATCAATGATCTCTTTCACATACTTTGAAGCCACACCATAGCTTTTGCTTGTGTCAACCAAAGCATTAAGCAGCGGTTTGCCTGAATAAAGCTTGATTAGCAGATATTGGCCTGCAAATAACACCTCTCGGTCAATTTCTTTTTGTCTTTTGATTATTTTTGCCTTAAGCTTCAGGAAACCAAAGCTAAAAACCATAAATGATGCAATAACAAAAAAGAATGGAATTAAAATCAAAGGCAGGCCTGCCTTGTCAGCTACGAAAAAAAAAATAATTGTGAGCCCTAATGCAAACGGCAAAGAAAATCTCAGGTTACCATAAACAAACTCCTGAGGAGTTGATTTTATATGGGCAATCCTAATCCTTTTCTTAAGGTTTGGAAAGAATGAACTTATCCTTTGCACCAGCTTGTCTATAGATATTTTCATCTTAAACAATATGATTGAATGGCTGTTTCCTATAGTATTTAGACATTATCATCCCTATTTTGTTGATATCATTGATATTGTTTTTTACCATCCATTTTAAAATATCAGTTTTTTCTTCAATATCTTTTTGGATTTCTTCCTTTGAAAGCCCGGTGTAGAGATTGAGTGTTTCAATAATTGCGGTTGGTTCGCTAATCTTTTCAAGAACATCTTTTAATATATTGAGCTGCATGATTGGCTTTGCATCGCCATCCTGCATAACTTCCCCTATCTGCAGCGTCCTTCTTTTTCCGTTTCTCCTGTTTATGTGCTGCACAATTATCAATGACAGAGCTGAAAGAATCTGTTTTGGCAGCCCAATTGGCGGCTGTGTCAATCTGTTTATAGTCTCCCTTACATTGTTTGCGTGCAATGTTCCATAAACGCTGTGGCCTGTGTGCATTGCCTCAAAAAGAACCTCTGCTTCTGCCCTTCTTCTTATTTCTCCCACCAGGATTCTGTCAGGCCTCATCCTTAATGAATTTACTATCAGGTCAAGCATTGCTATCCCGCCTTTGCCTTCCGGGTTTGGCAATCTTGTTTCTAATGGCACCCAATGGAGAATATTAGGAAGCATTAGTTCCCTGGTATCTTCCAAAGACAATATTCTCTGGTTTGGAGGAAAGAAATTTGCGACAACATTCAGCATGGAAGTTTTACCAGACGCTGTACCGCCAGAAATCAGTATGGAAAGCTCGTTTTGGACAGCCATCCATATAAGAGCAGCCGCTTCATATGTCAGAGTTTTTTCCTTAATGAAATCTGTTATTGTCCACGGCTTTACAGCAAATTTTCTTATTGTTATTGTGTTTCCTTTTGAGGATATTGGGCTTAAAGTCGCATTTACCCTGTCGCCTGTTTTCAGATGAGCATCCATCAAAGGATTTAAGGTAGTTATTTCCTTGCCGACATCGCGGCCTATAATTGTTGAATAGTATCTTATCCTGTTTTCATTGGGCATTTTTATGTTCGTCTTAAGCCATCCATGCTTCCTATGGTAAATCCAAACAGGCTCGTCTGCATTATTTATTACAATCTCCTCAAGATTTTTGTCTTGGAGCAGTATGTCAACATTTCCAAGCCCTATGTTTTGCTGCAGAATATAATTTATGAGCATATCCATGGTTTTTTTGTTTGCAGTCGGAAAGTACTTGCGCAGCAGCACCAATATGCTTTTTTTAAATCTGTTCTGTATATTTACTGGTTCAAGATACCCTTCCTCAATTGTCTTAGTTTCCTGTGATATGAACTCTTCTCTGATCTTTTCAAGAATTATTTTTGTAGTCTCGCTTATATTAGTCAGCGAGATGCTATATATAGGCACAGCCTCATTTTCATCAGTATAGATAGAGACCTCTATTATTATATCATTAACACTTAACTCATAAGAATCAATAAGTTTTCTGTTAAATAACAAATTTCCACCTCTTTTTTATATTTACTTCTGATATAATGACAATTGTATTAGTTGTTTTTAAATTTTATTATTGCTTTTTTAATAATTTGCTATTTTAATAGAATTTAACATTATTCCATTGGAACCGTTGACCATAATGTCCAGTCATTGCTTGGCGCATAAGGCCCAAACACAAAGTACGGAGGTCTATTCTGCCCGAAATATGAATATTGGACACTTGACCAGTCTTGAGGTATTTGAGGGCTTCCCATTCCCATCCCATACATAGAGCTGCCGAAGAATCTCCAAGTTTTCATTAATCCGTGGAAATCGCTTAAGTCTGTTGATGCGTCTGCTCCTGGCTCTACTGTTAATGCGCGGTCATAGCCATACTTCTTTAATATCTCAACTGCCTCTTTTATTGGAGCGTTTCCCTGCCCCGGAGATAAATGATCATCCTGGTAGCCAAAATTATCTGCTAAGTGAACATTGCCAATCATATGCTCTTTTGCCAGGCTTTCAACTTGGTTTAAGTACCAATTCTTGAATTTTGCATCGTTTTGTTCGCGATTAAGTGTTGGATCATCCTGCCAGAATTTTTTCCACATGTTTAAGTGGCCTGTATCTAAAGTAGCTTTAATGTGCCTTTCAGCGATTTTTGCTGCTTCTTCTTTGCTTATATTCATATAATATGGATTTTCTTGCAGCATCCCTATTGCTCCAGGAGTCATTGCTTCATCTAATTTCTCTTTATTCATTTCAGTAGGCTTTCTGCTTACACCTAACTGTATCTTTGGCTCTGTAAGCATTTCAACCATCCTATCCCTGGATTTTTTGATAATCCATTTTAATTCTTCTAAATGGCCGCCAAATCTTTCTGGAAAAATATTTTCAATTGCTACAACAACTGGATTATTTGTATCTTTTGTTCTTTGCATAGCATGTATGGCAGATTCAGCATACATTCTGACACCATGCTGCTCAAGCCTTTTTATAGGTGTTATAAGGTTTTCTGCAGTTTCATGGGCATCATCTGCCTGCTGCTCTTGCGAAGCTGAGGCTTGCCTTCCATACTCAAGATCCTTTCTTACATCATTGATAGTTTCATTAATAAGTTTCACTGGATTTTTTGTATCTGGGGGTAACAAAGTTCCAACAATCCCGCCAATAACTGGCTCTTGTTTCATTATTTTCCATTTTTCTTCTTCTGGGATATTGGCTTCAAGCGTTTCATAGAAATCTTTTGCCTTTTCCAGTTTTTTTAATAATTCTATATTTTTATCCACCCTGCTGGCGAATGATAATGCCCATCCTCTTGAATGGCCTTCCTGGCTTTCCAGGGTTGCTCGTAAAAACATTTCTTCTGGATACACTTTTTCATAAAAATTCAATGGCGTTCCCTTTTTTTCTTCTTTGTATTTATTACGGATTTGCGCTTCTTCTGCAAAATAATCAAAATGCCTCATCATAGTTTTGAATCTTCCTGATTTTTCATCATATATTGGAACTCTCCCTCTTTTTGAATCATATGGGTCTATTATTCTTCTGTCCTCATAATCCACATAGTCGCCTTTTTTTATTACTACTTTATGACCCTCTTGATCAAACCCTTCATAGTCTTGCTTTGCTACCTTCCATTCAGGGTATGCAACTAACCTGTCTTTTTGCACTGTTTCCATTTTCTGGCTGGTTCTTGAATCCATTAAATCAAATTTTGCGTCAAATTCCTGGGTGTGCGCCATTTTTATCAATAATCTTCCTGAAGAATCGCGGGCTAAGTTCATATGGTGGGTTTCATCATCAATATGCATGTCTGTCATTGGCCTTTCAAATTCTCCAGAGTGCATTACTACACTGCCGCCACCCATATCTGCCTGGAAATCAATTGCCCTGTTTAATTCCATCATATCCTGATAAGCGCCGTCAGTTGAAAAATTTCCCCTTTCATCACGCCCCATCATTCCCATAAGGCCAAAGCTTGCATGCGTTGTAAACCGGACTTCATTGGCAAGCTGCATTTCCCTTAATGCCTGCCTTTGGTCCTCTCCAAGCATTCCCGGTGTCTGCTGGTTTCTGTTTCCAACCCTGTAGCCTGGAAACTGTATTTCCAGCTTGCCAGCGCCCATTCTTATCTTTGAATATATTCCTGCAACATTTGCAGCAGAAATCCCCATAGGAACTGACATTCCGATATCCTGGATGCCTAAAGTTACATCTGGCTTATTGGCCGGCTGTATGCCGTAAGCTTCAGGCTCCATAGCATTAAAATAATCCACCATTGGGTGATGCCCGTAATTAAGGTCTCCAAAGTTCATTTTAGTCAGTTTTTATTCAATTTATTTTTTAATACTTTTAACATTAAATTTTTATTTTCTTAGTTTATGCTTCTTT
>JAZDMC010000077.1:0-14971 GCA_043801325.1 Candidatus Woesearchaeota archaeon
ACCAGCTTGGTAAAAGAAGTGCAAAACCTATTAAAAAACCACGACCCGCCAAACTACTGTGAAAACAGGAATAAGTGCACTAATTGCGGCTTAAAAGAAACCTGCTATAATGAAGCAGAAGTTAGCACTTTATTGTCAGAATTGCAATAAAATCTAATCAAAACATTTATATATAACTTAAGTTATTGTAATTAACAATAATCACTCGTGGGGAATTATTATGGCAGAAGAAGACAAGAAATTTTCAAAACAGCTGATAGGCAAGACAGTAGTCAGCAAGACTGGAAAAAGATTTGGCGAAGTAGGAGACTTAATATTTGAAACCAGATCAGGAGAGCTTATACATCTGGTATTGCATAACCCTACATCCTACACAGCAAAACTAGAGCTTGAAAAAGACAGCAGTGGCCATATCCTGATACCTTTCAGCGCAGTTATAGCTATGGGAGATTTCATGGTTATTGCAGAAGAAGACATAATTTAATTATTCTTTTATTTTCAATAATTATTTAAATTGACTTGTATTATCCATAACCTATGGATAGCGCTATCTGGACAGAAAAATACAGGCCAAAAGACTTCTCAGAAATAAAAGGCCAGAAGGAAATAGTAAAGAGAATAAAAGCGTTTGTAGAACTGCAAAACATACCTCATTTATTATTCACAGGCCCTGCCGGCGTTGGAAAAACAACCTTAGCATTGGTAATAGCAAAAAAAATATTTAAAGACCAATGGCACCAGAACTTCCTGGAATTAAACGCATCCGATGAGCGTGGAATTGACATAATCAGAAACAAAGTAAAAGATTTTGCAAGGACAAGAGCAATAGGCAACGTTCCATTTAAGATTATATACCTAGACGAATGCGACGCATTAACAAGAGAAGCCCAGCAGGCATTAAGAAGAACAATGGAAAATTACACCCAGACATGCCGCTTTATATTATCTGCAAACTATTCCTCAAAAATAATTGATCCAATACAAAGCAGATGCGCAATGTTCCGCTTTAGGCCTTTGGAAAAAAAAGACATATTTGCAGTAATAGAAAAAATAGAGAAAGATGAGAAAATAAAAATTGATGAAAAAGCAAAAGAAGCACTCTACACAATAAGTGAAGGAGACGCAAGAAAAGTAGAAAACATACTGCAGAGCTCAGCGGCAATAAGCAGCAATATCACAGAAGAAACAATATACTCAATGGCTTCAGTAGCAAAGCCAAAAGAAGTTGATGAAGCATTAAAGCTTGCATTAGCAAACAAATTCATAGATGCAAGAAACAAATTAATGGACATAATGCTTAATTACGGATTATCAGGATTAGACATAATAAAGCAGATACAGCAGGAAATTCTTAATTTAGACCTGAATAATGAAAGTAAAATGCTTCTGATGGAAAAATGCGGGGAAATAGAATTCAGGATGACAGAAGGCTCTGACGAATTCATCCAGCTTGAAGCATTGTTAAGCCAGTTTGCTCTGTATGGCTCTAAAAAATAATTTAATTAATCTATATTATACCCTATAAAAAGCCTACTTCCAACAAGGTTCTGAAGCATGGATTGTAACTCTGCTTAAATCATATATATTGCTGCCAAAGTAATCCCGCAAGAAATTCTCAACCTTCCAGACTGAAATAGTATAAGTTGGTGATGTTCCATTTGTTTTATAAATTTTAGATTTTCCATTAGGCTCATCAACATGAACAGCAGTTCCAGATTTAAGCTCCCCATCTGAAGTACGTCCATTAGTCAACTTGGATTTAACATGAGGAAATGCGTCTTCAAATCCAGGCCAGTCTTCCATATCTTCTATAAGACTTTTAGGAAAAGAATATCTGGTAGCTCTGATCAGTTCGTTAACCCTTCTATCACTTCCATATTGTGGATCATCATAATGCCTTCCATCTCCAGGCCTATAAATCCATCCACTATCTTTCTGCCCCTGTTCGTCTGTATATTGCTTTAATGCGTTATCAATGCTCTGTTGAAGAACTGTAGTTTGAGTGCCAATTTCAGTTTTAACCTCACCTATTTTTGTATTAAAAGTTGCTGTTTGATCATCAATTTTCGTGTTAAGACCTGATATACTTGCTGTGTTCCCTTTTACCTCTATTGTAAGATTTGCTATGTCTCCAGTATTTTTTGCCAATTCTGTATTGATATATTGGTCTCTTTGCTGCTGTTCTGTTTTTTGCTGCTGTTCTTCTAACAACTTATTCACTTCCTCTTGAGAATAACCGCAGCCACTAAGTACCATAGCACCTCCCATAGTTGTAATGAGAGCATACTTAACTCCGTGCTGCTTTAAATTATGCTTAACATTAGATCCAAACTCATTTATTTTATTCACAAGATTCATTTTCATTTTAAATCCCCCAATAGTTTTTTAGTAAAATTATTGTTATTTTGCCTGATAAATATGTTTATATATATAAATCTTTCTATTTGTTACTATTACATAATGGTATAATATAACAATCTTATTGTGTTGCGCTATAGAGTAAGATTAGTTTGATTTAATGATTTTCGGGATAACCAATAAGGGTTATACTTCTAAAACTATATTTAAAAATAAGAAATTACTCAACTACAATCTTCAGGACAGCTGTCTTCATCTTCATCTTCTGTATCATCACAATAACCATCTCCGCAAGAACCATCACTGCTTCCATAAGCTGCCTCGTCTAATAAATGCTTAACCAATATCTCTTTGTCTACGCTATCAAGATAATTAAACTCTAATGTTATATCAACAGCTTTTTTGTAATCTCCAACTTCATTAAGGATCTGTGTGCAGGTTATAGTCCGTTTTCCACCAACTAATTTAACAAACCCTCTTTGGATGCTGCTGCTTCCACCCAATCCAGCGCAGTTTAAAGTTCCTGGGAGCCCTGTATCAACAATAACCATGATACTATCTTCTTTTGTTCTTCTGGAAGATGATTCTTTTGGGCAATCAGCATCATCAGTTGAATCAAAAATGGTTCCAGATCCAGAGTGCACTATATCAAAACTAAACTGGATTTTTTGCCTTCCAACAACACTTTGCCTGAATGCTGTTACCTGCACCGGTGAACCAGAGTTAAAAACAGTTTTTGGCTCGCTAGGTCTGCAAATGGCATCATCAGCCACATCAATCATATTCCCTAACACACACACTTCAGACACAGCATCTGTCTGGTATTTATAGCAAACATCAGCCCTAAAAATAAAAGGAGTATTCCCAGCTATGCTCCCCCCAAAATTAAAATAATCGTTATCACCTGGAAATATAATATAGGTTTCTGTAGGCTCAATAATATCGCCTTCAGGACCCCTTTTCCTTGCTGTCAGTTCGTCTTCTGGCTCTCTATCAGTTAATTCGCTACTGTCAGCACCAAAATCACTTGGCAAAATGCCAATCAAATCAACCTTTACTTGATCTGTTTCTAATAAGTCATGCTCACCCAAATTTTTTAACCTTATCATAGCCTGGAACTCAAAAGTTTTTCCATCTGTAACCTCATCTGGAGGCATGCCCTCTATGAATCCTATCTCTAAACCTTTTGTTCCGCCTAAAAAGGGTGTTGTCGGAGCTCCTGCAGGCCCCTTTTCACCTTTGCATCCAGCTATTATGAATAATAGAATTACACCAAGAACAATAAATACTGCACTCTTTTTTTGATTCATTTTATAGCTGTTTAATTCAATTTAATTTCTTTTATTTAAAGCTTTCTATATGCAACTTTAGATAATATCAGTTAACTTTGATATTTCTATCTGTTTTGAAATTACAGATTTGTAGCCATATTTTAACTCTACATTTAGCGAGGTGGCATAAGCAGACTCGAGATCACCAAACTGCGATTTTTTAAGACTGCATATTATAAACCCTTCGCCATTATATAGCGTTACCATATTTCCTGTATCCCCGGCAAAAGGCCCGCATTCCAATACCTCAGAGCTAACTTTGACAGCAACTAATTCAATAATATCAAAATCATCTCTTTCAAGCCTTCCATCTCCATAAGGATTGCATTTTCCCAGGCTCTCTGATTTTATTATTTCTCCATCACCAACATTTTTTATGTGAATTTTAAACTGGATCATGTTTGTAGCCGCTTCTTCCTCAATCAATGTTATTGCAACTGGAGCTCCCTGGCTTGTTAATGTCTGGCTCCCAACTTTGCAAACTTTTTGCATCTTAGTATCAAAAGGATAAGGGTCAATACAAACAGATGGGCTTGCTTTTGTAACATATGGATAGCATACGGTAGCAAGAATTACAGTCTCATATCTGTCAATGCCTTTACCCTCCTCATTTGGGGTAATCTTTCCATAAAATTCAGCAGTGTCAAAACCACCCATAGGATTAAAAGAATTTGCGCCTAATAAATCCAATTCAGACAGAGCTTTTGACTTTTCCTCAAAAGTAACAATCGTTTTATCAAAACCGCTGATATAAATATTACCCGCGTCAACAGGATAAGTTCCTTTATTTGTTATATCCACTAAAATTGGAATGCGTTCTTCTTCGCTCCCAATGATATAGCTGTTTCTCGGATAGTTGTCAACAAACTGCATCACTAAGCCCTGAGTCCCACTTAATGCATCACCCCCAGTATCTTTTTTCCCTTGCTGCATACATCCGGAAATAGCAACAAGCACTAAAAAAATAAGCAATCCAGATATAAATTTAGTTTTTTGAATCATATTAATGCGTTAAAATCTTCTCTATAACTATATTTTTTGATATTGTAAAAGTATATCCGTAAACAAGCTCTATCTTTAATGGGGCCGTGTAAGCGTCAAGATTTCTGTCAACATCATCTGCGTCTTTAACCTCGCATACAATCATATCCGCTTTATCTCTAAGTCTGATTGAATTAGTTTCCTTATCTACCTTGCAATCCAACTCCTTGCCAGATAATGAAACACTTACTACTTTTAATACATTAAAATCTGTGTATAATAATGATCCACTGCTGCAAGCGTTTTCAACTTTACCAGAATCTACAACTTCGCCATTTCCCACATTTTCAACATAAATTATAAATTGGGGCGTTACCTTATTTTGATCAGCATATAACATCCTAGGTTCTATCTTTGTTATTGCAACAGGAGCGCCTTGGCCTTTGCTAAAAGATAAATCATGAACAGTGCAAGCCTTCTTCCCTTTCCTTTCACCATATATATCTGTATCAATGCAAACAGAACTTCCCAATATTGTTTTGTAAGGATAGCAAGCAGTCGCTAAAATAGTAGAAGGATGAGTCTCGCTTTGAGGCCCTACGGTTTTTGCATTTGCAGTTATTGTTACAATTTTTTTGCTCCCAATAGGATTAAATACTGACTTACCTTGGATACTAATATCACAGTCCTCTTCTTTACATTCTCCATCAACATAAGTTTTTTCAAACCCAAAAACTAATTTTCCTTCACCCCCATTTATATCTTCTGCCCCGTTATTCTTTAGCTCTATAGCTATTGGAAAACGGCTGTTTTCAAAAACACTTCCAGGAGGGGCATTTTGCATAAACACCATAGTAAGGCCTTCTGTACCAACCCTTACATTAACATCTGTGATAGACCTTTCTTCTTTAGAACCACCAGTACACCCAGCTATCAAAAATAAGCTTACAATAACAGTAAAAATTATTTTTTTATTCATTATATCATCAATCTCCCTCCGGAGGTGGTACTCCGTTTGTTGGAGTATCAGGGGTTTCCTTTAATTCATCTGGAAGTTTTTCAATATTCACAGTAATAGGTTTCTTTACTCTATAATTATACTCCGCTCTTACTCTAAAGAATTTTGTTGTTATGGGGGTATTTTCTAAAATAGCCGAAGTAGTCTTGAGTTTACACCTAAAAAATGTTGTTTCTTCAAAGTCTATTTGATCGTTCTCATTTTGTTTGGTTATAATTAATGAATATCCTTCAAAAGAATCACATAGTTCTTTACATTCTTCGCCTTCAGGACCCTCACACAATTCATTTTTACATGCACTCTCATCATTTTTAAATTCCTTATTACAGTCATTTTGAGGATCCACCAACGCAACATATTTTGGCAAAAGCAAAATAAACTTGGTTATCTCTTTTAGTTCACCCTCCCAGCCTGGCCTGTTTTGCAATGAAATGCTTAGGGTAGGGTACCTAGGTGATTCTTTATCACTAACACCAATCAAAGGTGTTGTTTCCATACCTATTTCAATAGGGCCATTAGTATAAACAGCAACAGGGGTTTTATCTTGAATGTCAAATTCATCAAAAATATCAATCTCCTCCCTCAACATTGCTTTTCTTCTTTCATCATCCATAAAATAAGTCTTTAGATAAGCCAAAGTAGGAAAATTAAAATCAGCATAAGTTGTAATTGTATTAGTTCCAGTCTTCAGAAAATCTCCTTCTTTAGCACTAGGGAACGTGCAGGAAAAATCCTGCTCTTCAAATGTAAACACTGTAAATTTTTCAGGAGGGTCAATATATTCTTTTATTCTTTCCATTTCCTTTTCTTTCCCTTCTTTGTCTTTTACATAACATCCTACAGTTATGGGGATTTCCTTATCCAGAGTTCTTGCTTTTACAGTACCCCATATGACCACATCATCAGTTTCATCATATTTTAAATCAGCTGCCTGCACATTTTCCAGATAAACACCCAATGGTTCATACTCATTCTCCTCAACTTTCCCTGTGATTGCATATTGTATTTGTCCGCTAAGCCAAGAGCTGAAAACATCAGTCCAAGTCCCAATTGCTTTTCCAGGAGCCTTTAAAGCGTCTGTCTTTTCTATATCTAAATTCTGAAGATCTAACTGAGGCACTCCTAAAACCTCGATTCCAACATATCCTCCATAAAGAAATACCAACGAAATGATTATAGTTTTCTTAGCAAGGCCCTCTTTTACAAAAAATAAAGAATAGAAAAACCAAAATGGAAATAAAATTCTGTTTAGAAGCAGAGGAGGTATGACATTTCCCATCAAACTTGCATTCAAAGCCTTTAATGTAGCAAGCCCAAAAATATCAATAACCATTATTAATATAAAAATCCAGTGTTCCCGGTTAATTTCTGTTTCAGAGCTGAATCCATTAAGTAAGAATACAAACACCAATGCGGCAAAAGCCAAGTGGAAAAAAATCCATATATTCAATCCGCCAAAAGCCAGTATTAAAAATCCTATAAGAAACAAGACTCCTGCAAATAAACGCTCCTTTATATTATGAGGCCACCTTAAGATCATATAAACAATCAAAAAAGTCCAATAAGGAACGCTGGTAATAATCCGTATAATGGATTGCGATAATATTTCAGGATTATTAAATAAAAAATCTAAGGATATCCCATTTAATCCAAGAATAAAATCTATAAAAACAAGAGCTAGTGGAAACAGTAAAATCAATGCGCTGCGTGACCTTTCCATACCTCCTGCAGCCATACGTTGGCCTCTGGCAGCCAAACCAGCCATAAGGCCTACACCAGCACCTACTTTTCTAGCTACAGGGTTCTGGACTACCTTTTGGACTATAGGGCGCACTTTTTGTTTACCAGTATTTACAGCAGTTTTAGCACCGCCATATGCATTCTTGGCGCTTCCATAACCGCGTTTTAATCCGCTTAAAATTCCCATCTTTGTTTACCTAACTAAAAAACTTACAGAATTCTTCCCAACCCACCTCTTAATTATTTTTCCTGCGATTCTATTTTGAGCTCAACAATATCAAGACTTGTTCTAGGCCTTATTTCGATAAAGTTATTTCCTTCTTCTATGTAATTATCAAGATTTTTTGTGAATATTTTCTTTTCCTGGTCTATTGTAGACAACCTGTCATTAATATTCAAATCAGCCCTCTTATTTTTGTCATTATCAGTAAACTCTATTGTTAAAATAATCTCTGCATCATCATCTTCTACTCCATCCATTACGCTTTGGTTTACCTCAAAATAATAAATATTTGTTTTTATGTCTTTTTCCTCAAATTCTACCTTGATCTGCTCCACACTGTAGCTTCCTTTGTTAGTCTTGAAAATTATCTTATTCTCTCCAGCATTTAGGATTCCAAGCGGTATATCCTGTTTAAAAGGATCATCACAAACAGGAACAGCTGAAAATACTTCCCTGTTATTTATGAACACATCCAAAACACCAACACTGGCAGCACTGCGGCAGTAAGGAACAAACTTTAAGTAGGCTCGTTCAATATTAAATAGCTCTGTTCCGGTTAATGTAAAAACATTTCTGCTTTCCTGTTTGCTTTTGTCAGTTATATCTCCTACTATCCTTATATCCTCAAGGCTGTATTCATTTGTTTTCCAGAACTTTGCTCCAACAGAAGAGACACTAAATTCAAAAGTATTCTGTCCCATAAGCAAATTTCTGTCCAATTTTATCGGAGCAACAGTTTCAGATTCAATATCATTCTCATAAATAACTTCATTATTGAGCTTAATTGTTAATGTTCCATCATGTTTTTTTGCCTTGAAAGATAATATCACATTGTCTGTGTTTTCTAAGTCTCCAATGCTAAAGCTTACAGTCTTGCCTTGTTTATCAAACCAGCCATTTCTTACAATAAATGGGTTTATCTGTTCAAGCTCTTTTGCATTTGTTGTTTCAAACAAGAAAATATTTGGAATGTCCTTACTGTCTATATTCTTAACTATATCAAGCCTTCCTGGGAATTCCCTTAACAATACACCTTCTGCCTCTCCATCTCCGCTGCCAGTTATTTTTTTTACGCTCTTATTCTCAAGAAGTGCTTCTCTTTCAGTTTCAGGAAGAAATATCATATACAGAATAATCAGCCCAGCTATAATGGCTACTAAAATCGCTGCATTAAGACCGCCTTGGGCTTTTCTCAAAAATTATCACCTTTTAAATATTTATATCTACCTTTGTGTGAAAAATGAAAAGCTTAATATATAAATTTATCGAAAATATTTGTATTTTCAAAAATTTATGCTTGAAAATTTTTAATTTTCACTGTTTAAATGTTTTGATTAATCTTGTTAAAAACAGTTAAAACTTTAATAAAGGCAAAGAATAGTGTTTAAATGATGGCAAAGCAGGAAATAAAATGAAACTTATACACTCAGACTTTAAAAAAAACATAGCAAAAATAAAAGTTGAAAATCTTGACGATTTATGGTACCTAAATCAAATAATAGAAAAAAATGACTTTGTTAAGGGAAAAACTCTTAGGAAGATAAAGATTGGAGAAGAGACCCAAAGAAAGCAAAAAACAGTGAAAAAGCCGGTCTTTCTTCTTATACAGGTTGAAAAAGTTGAATTCAGCAAAACATCAAATATATTAAGAATTTCTGGTTTGGTAAAAGAAGGCCCAGAAGATGTTCCTTTAGACTCTCACCATACATTTAATATTGAAGAGAATTCTGTTATCTCAATAACAAAACAAAAATGGCTAAAGTTTCAGATAGATAAACTGAAAGAAGCAAGCCGAGAAAAGCAAACAAAAATATTGATTTGTGTGCACGATAGGGAAGAAGCATATTTTGCATTAATGAAAAAATATGGCTACCAGCTTCTAACAACTATCAAAGGAAATGTTGCAAAAAAGGCAGACATCAAAAAAATAGAGAGCAGCTTTTACAGGGAAATAATCAGCCAGCTGGAAGAATATGACGCAAGGTACAGCTTAAGCAAAATAATAGTCGCTAGTCCTGCATTCTGGAAAGAGGAACTAATGAAAGAAATCAAAGATGAAGCTCTAAAGGCAAAAATAATCTTAGCAACATGCTCATCTGCTGGAGAAAATGCAATTAATGAAGTACTAAAAAGGCCTGAAACAGAAAATGCATTAAAACAAGATAGAATAGCCCAAGAATTTAAGCAGGTTGAAGAGCTTTTTGCAGAAATCTCAAAAAATAATTTAGCATCCTATGGCCTGAAAGAAACAAAAAACGCAGCAGTAGCAGGAGCGGTAAAAATTCTGTTAATAACAGACAGTTTAATACAGCAAACAAGAACCGAAAACAAATACGAAGGCATAGAAGAGACAATGAAAACAGTAGACACCACAAAAGGAGACATATTAATAATAAGCTCAGAACACGAAGCAGGGAAAAAATTAGACGGCTTAGGAGGCATAGCAGCCATACTAAGATTCAAACTTAATTATGGATAAAAATTAAAAAGAATTAAATAGGCTAAAAAAGAAATTATTAACATGTCAAAAAAAGAGGGTATAGAATCGATTCTGCATGAAAAAAGATCATTTAGTCCTTCAAAAGATTTTGTTAAAAACGCATACATCAAGAGCTTAAAGCAATATACAAATTTATACAACGAAAGCATAAAAAATCCATCTAAATTCTGGTCAAAAATTGCAAAAGAGCTTTTCTGGTTCAAGAAATGGAAAAGAGTTTATTATTGGAATCCTAAAACCCTAAAATGCAAATGGTTTGAAGGAGCAAAAACAAACATTTCTTACAACTGCTTGGACAGGCACCTTACAACCTGGAGAAAAAATAAGGCAGCATTAATATGGCAGGGAGAACAGGAAAATGATATAAGAACCTACACTTATGAAGAATTGCATAGAGAGGTTTGTAGGTTTGCTAATGTTCTGAAGAAATATGGATTAAAAAAAGGAGACAGGGTTTGCATATATCTGCCAATGATACCTGAATTAGCAATAGCAATGCTGGCCTGCACAAGAATAGGCGCAATCCATTCCATTGTTTTTGGAGGGTTTTCTGCTAAAGCGCTTGAAATGAGAATTAAAGACTGCAAAGCAAAACTCTTAGTAACAGCTGATGGAAGTGTTAGGAATGGAAAAATAATCCCTCTAAAATGCAATGCTGATGAAGCAGTTAAAACCTGCACAACAATCAAGAAAGTTATTGTTGTAAAAAGTGCAGACAATAAAATAGAAATAAAGGAACATGATGTATGGTGGCATAAAGAAATGAATTCTGATAAGATAAAAGATTATTGCGCGCCAGAAAAGATGGATGCAGAAGACCCTTTATTTATCCTCTATACATCTGGTACAACAGGAAATCCAAAAGGAGTTTTGCATACTACTGCAGGTTACTTAGTCTATGTTTATATAACCACAAAATGGATTTTTGACTTAAAGGACAAAGATACATATTGGTGCACTGCTGATATAGGGTGGGTCACAGGGCATAGCTATATCATTTATGGTCCTTTAGCAAATGGTGCAACTTCCTTAATGTTTGAAGGCTCTCCTACTTTTCCTGCTCCAGACAGATGCTGGAAAATAGTTGAAAAATTTAAGGTTGATATTTTTTATACAGCTCCTACTTTAATAAGGGCATTAGAAAGAGAAGGAGATAAATGGCCAAAAAAACATGACTTAAGCTCTTTAAGATTATTGGGATCTGTTGGTGAGCCAATAAATCCAGAAGCATGGCTATGGTACTATAAAGTTATTGGAAATAAGAAATGCCCTATAGTTGACACCTGGTGGCAGACAGAAACAGGAGGCATATTAATAACACCTATGCCTGGAGCTATGGCCTTAAAGCCAGGCTCTGCGATGAGGCCCTTTCCAGGGGTTATAGCCGCTATCCTAAGAGAAGATGGTTCAAAAGCAAATAAAAATGAAGGAGGTTATCTTGTAATAAAAAAACCATGGCCCAGCATGGAAAGAACAATTTGGCAGGATCCTAAACGTTATAAGAAAACATATTTCAGCAAATTTCCTGGAATGTACCTAACAGGAGATGGAGCAAAAATAGATGAGGATAACAATTTCTGGATAATGGGACGCTTAGATGATGTTGTTAATATTTCTGGCCATAGAATTGGCACAATGGAAGTAGAATCAGCATTGGTTTCACACAAAGCAGTGGCAGAAGCAGCCATTGTTCCAGTACCTCATAAGATTAAAGGTCAGGCATTATACGCTTTCATAACCTTAAAGAAAGGGGTAAAGAAAACAGACAAGCTCAAAGAAGAATTAAAAAATCATGTGTCTAAAGAAATAGGGCCAATAGCAAAACCAGAAAAAATACAATTTGCAGATGATTTGCCAAAAACAAGGTCTGGAAAAATAATGAGAAGAATTCTCAAAGCAATTGCTGCCGGTAACAAAGAATATGGGAGCATATCAACTTTAGCTAATCCAGATATAGTTAAACAACTGCAGAAAGACAAAATAATGTGAAGGTTTTTCAAAAACTTTATATATAAGCTTAATATTTGTTCTAACTATTTAGTTAAAATATGTTATAACTAACCCTCAATGAAAGCACTAGGGTGGGGTAAAAAAGCATAACATATTAATAGTAGTATCAATTCATTTGTCCCCTTTTAATAAAAAAAAGGGGGGTAGGTTTCGATGATAGTAAAAGAAGAATTTTTGAGTAAACTTAGAAGATTTTTTTCTTTGAATCTATATGAAGTAAAGATTTGGACAGCATTATTAAGCAGAGGTGTTTCCACAGCAGGCGAACTTTCAGATATAGCTAATGTTCCTAGAAGCAGAAGCTACGATGTTCTTGAAAGCCTGGAAAAAAAAGGCTTTGTTGTAATGAAACTGGGCAAGCCGATAAAATACCTTGCTGTTGCTCCAAAAGAAGTTCTGGAAAGAGTAAAGAAAAATGTGAATGACGACGCAAAAGAACAGATAGCAAAACTTGAAGAGCTCAAAAAAACAGAAGTTATAAACGAATTGAATACACTGCATACACAAGGTATTGAATTAGTAGAGCCAGCTGATTTATCAGGGTCATTAAAAGGAAGGCATAATTTATACAACCATCTTGAGCTTACAATAAGAAATGCAGAAGAATCTGTTTCAATAATGACTACAACCCAGGGCTTAATGAGGAAAATAGAGGGATTTAAGCCAACATTTGAAAAATTAAAGAAACGCGGAGTAAAAATAAGGATTGCAGCGCCACTAACAAAAGAAGCATCAGCCGCAGTGAAAGATATTGGAAACGTTGCAGAAATAAGACATGTCGATACCAAAGCAAGATTTATAATTGTTGATGGAAAAGAAATCATCTTTATGATAATGGATGATAACACCGTCCATCCAACATATGATGTAGGGATATGGGTTAACACGCCATTCTTTTCAAGCGCATTAGAGAATTTATTTGATATAGCTTGGAAGACCATGAAACCTGCAAAAGAAGTTCTTAAGAACGTATAATTTCTTTATTTTTTTCTCTATTTTTTTCTCTTACTTTTATTTAAGCTATTTATCCAAACAAAAAACTTATTAAGTGAAACACATTCTGATTTATTATACTTTAAAAAATGGACAGGAATAAGATAACAGAGCTGAAAAAAACAGCAAATGAGATAAGAAAAGAATCATTAATAATGGTTCATAGGGCTCAGTCAGGTCATCCTGGAGGCTCATTATCAGAAGCAGACATCTTAGCAGCATTATATTTCTACGAATTAAGAATAGATCCAAAAAAACCAGATTGGCTAGACAGAGACAGGTTTGTTTTAAGCAAAGGCCATGCATGTCCTGCTTATTATGCAGTTTTAGCAATGAAAGGCTTTTTCCCAAAGGAAGAGCTCAAAACATTCAGAAAAATAAACAGCCGCTTGCAAGGCCATCCTGAGCTCAAGACACCTGGAGTAGATTTTGCCGGAGGCTCATTAGGCCAGGGAGTCTGTTTTGCAAATGGAATAGCAATAGCAGGAAAGCTCGATAAAAAAGATTACAGGGTTTATGTCCTGATTGGAGACGGAGAAAGCCAGGAAGGGGCAGTTTGGGAGGCTGCAATGGCAGCATCTCATCACAAGCTGGATAATTTAGTTCTAATACTTGATAAAAACCAAGTGCAGGAAACAGGAAAAACAAAAGATGTCATGAATATAGACCCTGCGCCAGATAAGTGGAAAGCATTTGGATTTGAAGTGTTTGATATTGACGGCCATAATATGGAAGAGATTGTTAAAGCCCTTGATAAAGCCAATAAAGTAAAAGGGAAACCTGTAATGATTATAGCAAACACAATCAAAGGAAAAGGAGTTTCGTTTATGGAATTAAATTATAAATTTCATGGTAAAGCTCCTGATGATGAGCAGTTTGAAAAAGCAATGGAAGAGCTGAGCAAAAATGACTGAAGCAAAAGCAACAAGAGAAGGTTATGGAGAAGCATTATTAGAATTAGGCAAATCTAACCCTAATGTTGTTGTAGTTGATGCTGATTTAGGTGACAGCACTAAAGCAGAAATTTTTGGAAAGCAGTTTCCAGAAAGATATTTTACTTCAGGCATTGCAGAGCAGGACATGATAGGAATTGCAGCAGGCCTTTCAGTTAGCGGAAAAATACCTTTCGCAAGCACTTTTGCTATTTTCAGCGAGAGGGCATTCGAATTTATTAGGAATATAGTGTCAAGAAATAAGCTTAATGTCAAAATTGCAGGAAGCCATGCCGGGATTTTTACAGGAGAAGATGGAAAAAGCGCGCAGGCAATAGAGGACATAGCTATTTATCGTGCATTACCTAATATGATTGTAATACAACCATGCGATTATGTAGAAGCAAAAAAAGCAGTTCATGCTCTAGCAGATTATAGGGGTCCTAGTTATATGAGACTATTAAGAAACCCCTTGCCAATAATCCACGATAACAATTATAAATTCCAAATCGGAAAAGGAGAAATATTAAGGAAAGGAAAAGATGCAGTAATTTTTGCAACAGGAACAATGGTTCACGAATCCTTAAAAGCTGCAGAAGAACTCAAGAAAGGCAATATCGATGTTTATGTTGTTAATATACATACAATAAAACCAATTGATAAAAGTTTAATAATTGATTTAGCAAAAAAAACCAATTGTGTAATAACAGCAGAGGACCATAATATAATTGGAGGTTTAGGAAGTGCTGTTGCAGAAGTTTTGTCAGAACAGTATCCATGCATAATGAAAAGAATTGGCATGCAGGATTGCTATGGGGAATCAGGAAAGCCTGCTGAACTGTATGATAAGTATGGCTTAAGCGCAGAGCATGTTGCAAAAACCAT
>JAZDMC010000013.1:0-4350 GCA_043801325.1 Candidatus Woesearchaeota archaeon
CCCGATACTAAACTTTTTTATACCTAACAATATTCTCATAGTAAGCAATTAACTTATTGCTGTTTATTTACAATATAGAAAATAATTGATGCCCATTTGAAAAATACGAATCAATATAGACGATAAAATGGAAACAATGCAAAAACCATACAAACCAGAACAGATAAACCAGATACTTAATCCTATAGTCCGGAAATGGTTTTTTACAAAGTTTAAGGAATATTCTTTGCCGCAACTATATGGTGTTATGGAAATACATTCCAGAAATAATATTCTGATTTCAGCTCCTACTGGCGCAACAAAAACATTAACTGGCTTTCTTTCAATATTAAATGAGTTGATTGACTCAAGTGAAAAGGGAATTTTGGAAGATAAGATTTACTGCGTTTATATTTCTCCTTTAAGAGCATTATCAGAAGACATCAAAGTCAATCTAGTTGAACCGTTAAAAGAAATGGAATCTATTGCAGGAAAAAAATTTGGCATAAGGGTTGCTTCAAGAACAGGAGACACAACTACAACCGAAAAATCAAAGATGTTAAAGAATCCACCGCATATTCTTATCACAACACCTGAATCATTAGCAATAGTTCTTTCATCAATAAAATTTGTTAACCATCTGAACGATGTGCAGTGGTGCATTATTGACGAAGTCCATGCCCTGGCCGAAAACAAGCGCGGGACTCACTTGTCATTAAGCTTAGAAAGGCTGCAAAAACTAAGTTCTGGAATGACAAGAATTGGTTTAAGCGCAACCATTGCTCCATTAGAAGAAATTTCTAAGTATTTGGTTGGTTATAACGGAAAAACCGAAAGGCCATGCAAGATTGTTGATGTGCAATTCATAAAAGAATTGGACTTAAAAGTATTAAGCCCTTTACCAAACCTTATTGATACAGAACATGAAAACATGCACAATGCAATGTATGAATTGATGAACAATTTGGTTCAGGAGCATAAGACAACATTAATCTTTACAAACACAAGAGCCGCAACAGAACGTGTAGTTCATAATCTAAAAGAAAAATTTCCAAAAAATTATGTGGAGAATATTGGAGCGCATCACGGAAGCTTGAGCAAAACCCATAGGCATGATCTGGAAAACAGGCTGCGGGAAGGGAAAATAAAAGTTGTTGTTTGTTCCACAAGTTTAGAGTTAGGAATCGACATTGGCTATATTGATTTAGTAATTTGTCTTGGCAGCCCAAAATCAGTTGCTCGCGCTTTGCAAAGAATAGGAAGAAGCGGCCATAGGCTGCATGACGTTACTAAAGGAAGGATTATTGTTTTAGATAGAGATGATTTAATTGAATGCATAGTCATATTAAAAAGTGCAGTTGAAAAAAAGATTGATAAAATCCACATTCCAACCAATGCCTTAGATGTTTTAGCCCAGCAGATTTATGGAATTGCAATCCAGGAACAAATCCATATTAATGACTTATTCAAACTGATAAAAAGCTCTTACTGCTATCATACTTTAGAAAAAAAAGATTTCAATGAAGTGATTGAATATTTGGCTGGAAAGTATATTTCTTTAGAGGACAGGCATATCTATGCAAAGATATGGCATGATGAAGAAACTGGAATGATTGGCAGGCGTGGAAAATTAGCTAGAGTTCTTTACATGACAAACATAGGAACAATACCAGATGAAACATCTGTAATAGTTAAAGTTGGAGAGCATGTTGTAGGCACTATTGAAGAATCATTTTTAGAGAAGCTAAGGCCAGGAGACGTCTTTGTTTTAGGGGGCAATGTTTACCAATTTAAATTTGCCAGGGGAATGGTTGCGCAAGTTTCTGCCAGTGCTAACAGGCCTCCAAATGTTCCTGCATGGTTTTCTGAAATGCTGCCATTAAGCTTTGATTTAGCTCTTGAAATAGGAAGGTTTAGAAAATTATTGAATGAAAAATTTTGCTCAAGTAAAAGCAAAAAAGAAATTATGGATTTCATTAATGAGTATGTGTATGTGGATAAAAACGCTGCTGAATCTATCTACAATTATTTTTTTGAGCAGTTTAATTATGCTGAAATCCCCAGCCACAGCAGGATTATAGTAGAGCATTACACAAACGAGCATGGCATGAAGCATGTTATTTTCCATTCATTGTACGGGAGAAGGGTCAATGACTGTCTAAGCAGAGCAGTAGCTTTTGCAATCTCTAGAACCCAGCATAGAGATGTTGAGATTGGAATTAATGATAATGGATTTTATATTGCATCTGAAAAATCTGTTAATGTAATGCATGCCTTCAAATTAATCAAGTCAAAAGATTTCAGGAAAGTTCTTAATATGGCTATAGACAGAACAGAAGTTTTGAAAAGAAGATTTCGTCATTGTGCTATGAGAGCTTTAATGATTTTAAGGATGTATAAAGGCCATACAAAGCATGTAGGCAGACAGCAAGTCAGCTCTCAAATATTATTAAGCGCAGTAAAAAGAATTTCTCCGGATTTTTCAATCTTAAAGGAAGCAAGAAGAGAAGTTCTGGAGGATTTAATGGACATAGAGAACGCCCAGAAAGTAATTGAAGGCATTGAAAAAGGCAATATTAAAATAAAGGAAATTACTACTAGCATTCCAAGCCCTTTTGCATTCAATTTAATAGCGCAAGGAATTAGCGATATATTAAAGATTGAGGACCGCGTTGAATTCCTAAGAAGGATGCATAAGAACGTTTTGGCCAAGATTAGCATAAAAAAAGGCATCAATAAAGAGGATTTTGAATTCAATTATGCAGATACATGGAAAAAAGCAGAAGAGAAATTAACTGCAGACAGAGACGAAGAAAAAGAAAAACTGAAATTACAGGCATGGAATCTTAAAAAAGTCCCTGTATTTGCCAGGAGGGAAATTGTAGAGATGCTTGACGGCAAAAAGGACATGAGGCAGGACTTTATTGACGCAGTCCATAAATATAAGGAAGAGATTAAAAAAACCTGGCCTGCAGAGGTAAGGGAATTTGTGTTTCAGAAAGTCTTTGGCAAATAAAATGATAATCGGAATAACAGGAAGCTTTGGAACCGGAAAAACAACTGTTGCAAATATTTTCAGTAAACATGGCTTTAAGATCATTAATGTCGATAAATTGTATCACGGAATTTACACTAAGGATAAATCATTGAAAAACAAACTCAAAAAAGAATTCGGGACATTGGATAGAAATAAAATCAAAAAAATAGTATTCAAAGACTTTAATAAATTAAAAAAACTCAATAAACTGACCCATCCATTGATAAAAAAAGAAATTAAAAACGAGGTAAGTACAATAATAAAAAAATTCAATAAAAAAATAATTAATGGAAAAAATAGTATTGAAAATAAAGACCATGTGAAAATAATAATTGATGCTCCTTTACTTCTAGAAGCAAAAGCAACAAACCTTATTGACAAAATAATAGTAGTCAAATGCAACAAGAAAGAAGGCATTAAAAGAGCATTAAACAAAGGCAAATACTCAAAAACAGAGATTGAGAATATCATTAAATCACAAATGCCTCTAAAAGAAAAAATAAAATATGCTGATTTTGTTGTGGATAACAGCGGAACAATAAAAGAAACTAAGGAGCAGATTAAAGAATTTCTTGCAAAAACCTTAAAAACACCTTAATATTACTTAATGCTATGAAAACAGCAGTTTATCCTGGAAGCTTTGATCCTGTAACAAACGGGCATATTGATGTGATTGAAAGAGCATTGAAAATATTTGACAAAATCATAGTTGTTGTTGGAGACAATCCTGAAAAAAAGCCCACTTTCACAACAGAAGAAAGGACAGAGATGCTTAAGGAATCAACAAAGCACCTTAAAAACATCGAAATAGATTCATTTTCCGGATTGTTATTAGACTATGTAAAGAGCAAAAACTCAAGTATAATCATTCGTGGCTTAAGAGCTGTCTCTGACTTTGAGTTTGAATTCCAGAGAGCATTGCTTAATAGGGTTATAGATGGAGGCATAGAAACAGTTTTTATCATGACAAAAGAGGATTATGTTTATTTAAACTCAAGTATCATTAAAGAGGTGGCAATGTTTAGCGGCAAAGTAAATGATTTTGTTCCTAAAATAGTTGAAGAAAAATTAAGGGAAAAATTTAGTAAAACTTAGAAATATCTTCTTTGTTAAACCTTCTCCTTTCTTGGGTTCCTTTTGACTGCTTAACAAGCCTTGCAGCATAGCCAGCAATAACATTCCTTATTTTAGGGGATTTAATGATAAGGTATTTCTTTATAACATCCTTATTTTTGGCATAGTCCACGCTTAGCTCTTCAAGATGGTCTTTTACCAATTGTTTTGTTGCGCGCTTAACTAGAACTGTTTTTATCCTTCCCATTGTGATTACTTCT
>JAZDMC010000017.1:0-4641 GCA_043801325.1 Candidatus Woesearchaeota archaeon
CCATAGGCTCCATTTTCACCGCATGTGGAAAATATAGGCATTGAATGATTGTTTTCCAATCTTATTTGCCTAATAGTATCAAGTGTTAATTCCATTTTTGATTTTCTATCCATTTCATAATTTATACCTTGAAGGAAAGGGATTTCATCATAATTTAAAATATCCCGGGCAATTGGCAAAACCCTTTCAAAAACAAAATCTCTTTCTAGCGAAGTGCTAACTCCAGCGTAGACAGGTACTTTGCATTCTTGGGCTATATTAAGGTATTTTTCCAAATAAGATATATCTTTCACACCTGTTACTAAGAGTGATGCACTATTGCTTATGACTTGTTTTGCTACTCTAATGTTCTTATCATCTGGTTTTGATATTGGTGACTGATCGACTTTCAGAATAATCCTATCACTATCCAATCCTATGACTCCATGTATAGGCACCTCGCGTTCAGAGAAGAAGTGATAATTTATATTATGCTCTCTTAATCCTTCTACAACAAGCGAGTGTGGAATAGAAACATCCATGTAATGCAATCCTAATTTGTTTCCAACATCAGGAAGACGGCGCATACCAGTTACACTATGATAATCTCCGCCACCAGGCTGCATATGATGCTGCAATGCTTTAATTTTTTGGACAATTTCCGGATCCACATGATGTTTATATCCCCTCCTTAGGGATGGATCTTTAATACGAATACGTTCTTCAATACCATTAGAACTGACAATAATTTCGTCATCACTGATCTTTTCAGCGTTTGTTAGTACAATAACATCAATTGTAGCGTTTCCTGCAACAACTATTTGGATCATTTTCTGTTTCGCTATATTTATCACCCCAGACTTTTGTCTTACAGTAAACTCCTATTGTTAATTGCTGCTTATTGTTGAAATTGGCTTATACTCCTGTCCTAATGGTCGCCTGCCAAAGCAATAAGATCCAGATCTTTCAAACAAATTTAGGACTTCACTATGAACAGGCCTTGGTTTTATCAGCTCTTGAATAGGCATCAACTCAATTTGTCCATTCTCATTAAAATTTACCACAGCCATGCCAGATTCTACGCCATTTTTTAGGTATTGTACTGCAGCTGTCCCTAATTTTTGGCCGAAGTACGAATCGGAAGATAAAGTATCCCCTCCCCTTATCTCATAAGTTGGAATTTTGGGTTTTATATCAATTCGGGGAGTATGCGCTGTAATTCTGGAGTCGTCTTTTAGTCTGTCTTCAATTAATTTGGCTAATACTTCACTTATGCCCCCAAGCTTTCCATTTCCAAAAGCGTCTTTCCCTTTCTCTTGGTAAACTTTATTTCCAGTCAACGGATGCTCAGTTCCTTCAGCAACAGCTATTAAAATGTAGGGGAGTTCTCCATTTTGTTTTGCCCTGTGGTCATACCTGCCAGCAATAAAATTACAAGTATAATCTATATCAATAGGCACTTCTGGAATAAGTATGGCATCTGCGCCAGCAGCAATGCCTGCCTTAAATGTTACTCTGCCTACATCCCTTCCAAATAATTCTACAATACCTATACTCCTATTAGATGATAATATCGGAACAAATTCTTCAAGTGATTCTCTTGCCTTGTTGATTGCAGTATCCAGACCAAGGCTGTATGTTTGCAAATCCCCATCCATTGTCTTTGGCAACCCAATAAATATTATGTCACTACCATAATCTTCCTTAAGCTTGGGAATTACACTAAGCGTGTCATTGCCACCGCATGCGATAATTGCCTCAAGCCCATGATTTTTTGCAGTTTCTATTACTTGCCCAGATACATCTGCTTGTTTTAAATCTTGGCCATTTAATGTGCCAGTAAAGTTATATGGATTTGTTCTTGATGTTTGTAAAATAGTGCCAGTTTTAGGATGAATCCTATCTACCCCGAAAAAATGCAAGGGATGTATCTTATCTAATATTAATCCTTCCCAACCTGCCCTTATGCCATATACTTCCCATCTTTCATTTGATGCAGATTTTACTACTGCTTCTATCGCTGCATTTAAGCCGCCGCAATCTCCACCGCCTGTTAAAATTCCAATTTTTTTAGTCATTTAACTCCAACTCTTCTGTCTTAGATTTATAACTATTCTCTAACTCATAACTAGAAATAGCAAGAGAAAGTTCTGGTGTATCTTTTGCAATTATAATTGTACTTTCCGTTTTAATCTCCATATGCAAAAAATCTACCACCTCTTACACATTATATATTCTATAAGTATTATATAAATTTTCTTATTTTTGCATTTTATCAATGAGAACTAGAAATATCCAGACTTTTTCAAATTCTTCTCAATCCTTTCCAGAACATCCTCATTCTTAGCAATAAATTCATTCCCAGTAATCATCTCATAAGCCTTAATGTACCGTTTAGCTGCTTCTATTTTAACTTTATCAGGTATTTCCGGAATGTCTCCATCACCAATAAATCCTTTTTCCGCAAGAAACTGGCGTACATACTCTTTGTCAAGCTTCTCTGGCTCTTTTCCTTCAGAAAATAATTTTTCATAAGTATCTTTAATCCAGAATCTTGATGAATCTGGTGTATGTATTTCATCAATTAAAGTTAGATTTCCATTTTCATCCAAGCCAAACTCATATTTTGTATCAACTAAAATTAAATTATTATCAGCAACTAGTTTTGTTCCGAAATCAAACAGCTCTAAAGCAACTTTTTCCATCTGCCTGTAAAGTTTTTCATTGACTAAGCCTTTTTCTACTATTTCTTTTCCAGAAAGGGATTCATCATGCGCACCATACTCTGCTTTTGTTGTTGGTGTTATTATTGGTTCCTCAAACTCCTGGTTCTTTTTCATTCCTTCTGGTAATTTATTGCCGCAAAAGTTCCTAACGCCTTTCTCATAGTTATACCAGGATGATGTTTTTGTAACGCCAGTCAGGTATCCGCGAACAACCATCTCTACAGGAATGAGTTTGCATTCCTTAACAACCATAACATTTGGATCAGGAACCTCAATAACATGATTCTGCACAATATCTTTTGTTTTGTCAAACCAAAAAGCAGTTGTCCGATTCAAAACCTGGCCTTTAAACGGAATTGCGCACAAAACCCTGTCAAAAGCAGAAATCCTATCTGTTACAATTATTATCCTTTTATCATCAAGAACATAATTATCTCTTACTTTTCCTTCGTATTTTTTTCCAATGCTAAAGTTAGTTTTTTCTAGATTGTTGTTCAATTGTTTTTGTATTATTTTGTCTAGCAGCATTTTACATTGAATTTAATTTTTTATCTCATGTTCACAATTATTTGTTAATTCATCGTTTTATTTTACGCATAATTTCTTTATGCATTGAAAAATTATTTTTTATTATTAATCAATGGTCTTGCGTCGCTTATGATATTTTTTATTTTTTTATATTAATTTTTATTATTGAATTTTTCGTTTATTGTACTTTATTTATTATACCCCCTAACTTTGTTTCCAATTGCCCTTCTATAATCAATAAGCTTCTGCTCATAGCTATTGTCAGTATTCAATATTTCTATTGCAGCCAATGCAGCATTTGTCCCATTATTCAGTCCAACCCATAACCCATGGCTGGAATGCTTTAATAAATTCAATGAAGCCTCTGCCTTGTCATCATCATCTAAAAGCAATGGGCAGTAAATTACAAGCTCTTGCTTCTTTTCTATTGGCTCGTCAAAATAGACAAAATTTATGTTTATTGCATCATCTGCAACTTGTGTTGAATATGCATGATTGACTCCAAACTGCCTTAAAATTTCTTCTGCTTTTTTGAATGCTTTATTAGTTTTGTCTCCGATTAAAACAACTTTTTCCTGTCTTCTAAGAATTTCTATAGCTGCATGCGCAGCAACATCCGCTTTCTCAACACCAACGCTTAAAACAGGAATTCCAGGAGGCATTTGCATAATAGAAAGCATTGCGTCCAGACCTTGGTAGCTTCCTTTGCAGGGAACTCCAATAACAGGCCTTATAGTTTTTGCTGCAGCAACACCTGGCAAAGCAGCAGATAAACCAGCTCCTGAAATTATAATCTTATAGTCTTTCTTTAAAATTTCATCAACATCTGCAGGAGTTTTATGCGCGCTTGCTATCTTAAGCTCATAGCTTATTTTTTCTTTGACAAAAATCTTAAGAATGTCCTTATAAGTATTTTCATCAGACTTTGAGCCGAATAAAACTAAAACATCTGCCATTAAATCACCTTTTATTTCAACACCTTATATTCCTGATAGTTCTCGTTCATTAATAAGTTTTTTGCTATGTCCACGGCAATTTTCTTTGCATTGACTTTTTTGTCAAAATACATTGCCCATAATACTCCTTTTTCAACCTTTTTGATGTTTGTAAATCCTAATCTTTCCTTTAATGTGGATAACAAACCAGAGCCATTGTCTAAATCCTGCACCAACACATTAATTTTTTTATAATTATTATTTTGATTTTTATTACTGTCTTCTACTGTAAATGTGTACTTGTTTTTATTGGAATTGACCAAAATATCAACATTGCTTATTTTTTTCTTAAAGTCTTCAATATCCCCGTCTGCGTCAAATTTATAGTAATCTGCTCTTTCAAGCTCTTTTATTTTATAACCCATCCTTTTTAAGGTATTAAATGCAGTAATCGCTACATTGTCAGGCACTTT
>JAZDMC010000056.1:0-5256 GCA_043801325.1 Candidatus Woesearchaeota archaeon
AAAGAAAAAGGATGAGATATTAAATCCAATTGTTCTAAACAAGCTCAAGATAGATGCCCAGAGTGATTTGGTTGCGTGGTTAAGGGCAGCCAATCTTTTAAAAATTGGTGCTTTGAAACAATTATCAAGTTTTTTTGGTATAACTTACACAAGTTTAACGCGTAGAATCAATAATCATACTGATAATGACACTATTGATGGGGATATACGGGAATAACCCCCACACGCGTGTAACATATTATATAACTTAGATATAAAACAAATGAAACAAAAATGATATTGAAAAGAAAGAAAGAATTATCATTGATTGAACAGCTTAATAAATTAGATAAACTATTGCCAGAGTTTGATGTATTAATAGATGGCAAGAGGAAAAGGATTAGAAAGGTTGTAATAAAATGAGAGCCATCAAAGACAGAGAACTTGCAACACTAATGAAAAAGATTAGGGAAGTTGTTGGCAAAGATGTGCGAGTGATATTCAAGACCACACAAACAGGCAGCAAACTTATTGGCACAATAAATGATGTGCCAGATTATGATGATGACACACCATCAGTTGCAGCAAAAGACACACCAAGAATAAAGGTCAGAAAAAAAGATTTGAGTTATGTTGGATGAAACCAGGAGGTTTAAATGTCATTCTTTTGGCTGCTGTGCATAAAACAGGGGGGATAAAATGAAAATACAATCATTAAAGAATGGAGCATTGTTTGTTTTGATACCAAAAGCTATTGAAAGGGCAAACAGATGGAGCAAGGGTCAGCAATTAGATTTGATACTAAATAAGAAATCTGGAAACTACGAGCTTGTTGAAAGGGATGAAACAAAAGTTTAATAAATACTTTAATCAATTCTTTAAAGGTTGCTTATTCTAATGGGTTATTAAGGGCATACTATTCATATTCAAGTATGTGTTCTACACTACAGCCCCATAAGAAATTAAGAATACTGCCTTTTTTAAAAACTATTTCCTTATAGCAAGAATATACACAGATATTGTTGAGACTATTATTGTATACCAGATTGAGTACTTCACTAAATCAGAAGTATCTGTTGCTTTAAAGGCATAAATCATTATAGCAACAAGGCCTGCAAAAAATAAGATAAGTGTAAATGCATATAGTCTCTTCTTCTCTGAAAGGAGAAATACAGCAGATATAAGAAAAAAGAAAACCATGGATATGAACAGGAAAACAACAGTCATGTTCATATAGCTTATGTCTTCAAAATGTATGGTTGCATAGATCGATATAAAAATCGTAAATAAGTATACTGCAAAAATAGAGCTGATATAAAACCATGCTGGAGCATTTTCAGTTTTCTGGCTTAAGGAGCTTAAACCATCCTCAACATCCTTTAAATCTTTTTCTTCTTTTTTTCTGTACTCGGTTTTTGGCTCATGCTTATGAAAGATTTTTGAGAAAAAAGATATTCCAGAAACTTTTTTTGGAATCTCAGTTACTTTAGCTGCAACTGCTTTTTCTGCATTAACAACTGCTGGAACTATATTTTTTACTTTGCTGACTGCTGCAGCTTTCTTAACCTTTACACCTCTTTTTTTTGCCATTTCTACAGATTATTATTCAGCAACTTACATTTAAATTTATCGGTTATTGCGAGGTTTGCGCGAAAATCTAATTCGTGCTTATGCAGAGCCTTAGCATGCCTCTCAACTTCGCTTCGCTCAGGTCGTATATCACAATCCTGTGGAACTATAACAATTGGCAAATTATGCATAAGCACCGACTTTCACACCAACCCCTGTTATTGCGAAAAATAATGATCAATTACTTCATCTGTAACTTGCTCAACACTATTGGATTCGATTGCAAATCCCAAACCTTCAAAACCGCTTATTTTGAAGTTATTCAACCCTATAATCCTTGAGTTTGTATTAACTAAAGGACCTCCGGAATTTCCTGGGTTAATTGGGACATCTGTCTGTAAATAGATATTAAGATTATTAGGCCCTGCCCTATGGACAGCTGAAACAATGCCTTCTGTAACTGTAAAAGACAAACCAGCAGGATTTCCTAATGCAATTACCCTTTCACCTACTTTAACATCATCTGAATCACCATACCTTAAACTCTTAAGTGAAGCGTCAACTTTCAGGACAGCTACATCTGCAATATCATTATAGCCAACCAAGGCAGCATCATAAACTTTATCATCATATGTCAAAACCCTTATTATGCGTGCGCCCTGTACAACATGGTAATTGGTTACAATAAAACCGCGGTCATCAATAATTGCTCCAGAGCCTACGCCTATATTTGTCCCTACACTGACAACTGACTGTAAAACATCGTCAATTATTGCAGTAAAGTCCTTGCTTTGCACTTTTATGCTCTTTAATTCATCCTTTAATTCTCCTAACTGTATTTCGCTCTGTTTCTCTATTTCATCAATCAAGCTGCTTAATGTGCCGATTTCCTCTTCATTCTGCGTTTTGAAGTTTTTTAGATTAGTGTCTAAAAGCCCTATCTCACTTGTTACATTAGTTTCCAGAGAAGAAATAGAATCTCCTAATTGATTTAGGTTTGCATTAATATCCTTGTTCATCTCCAAAAGTTTTGTATTAAAATCTATACTCTGCTTGCTGATTTTATCATTATAATAAAGAATTAAGCTGCTGGTTGCAATTATAAGGAGAACTATTGAAATAATCAGAACTTTTTTAGTGTCAAGGTTTAACTTATGCATATTAACCTCTTTTTCAGATTTATTTTATTATGCTAGGCTTATAAAACTTTGCAAAAACATCAATCCTAAAGCTAGAGCTACCATGGCAATATATACGGTTTTGTTCCACTTTAATATTTTTGAGCCATCAAAGTTTCCTATTGGCACAAGGTTAAACAACCCTATCCATGAATTGATGAAAAATCCGTAAAATGCTATTACCCTAATTATTCCTGTTGGATATATTAACAGAATTGATAAAAATACCATTGCTAAAACTAAGTTTACTCCAGGACCTGCTGCTGATATTTTTCCGTTTCTTCTCACTCCTACTGGACCTGAAATCATAACAGCTCCTGGAGCAGCAATTATAAAGCCGAAAAACGACATTATTAATGCTAATATGAGCATTTGGTCAAAAGACCTAAATTCTGCAAAGCATCCATATTTTTGCGCAACTAATTTATGGCCTAATTCATGCAGCAGGAATCCTGTTCCTACTGTTATAGATGCTATAATAAAAACTGAATAGAAATTCAGGTTAAGAGAGCCTTTTAGAAGAATTGCAAATGCTATTGATATTGCTACCCATGCTTTTAGCAAGTCTCTTATCTCTGTTTCTGAGGTGTTTATTTTTCCAATATATATCTGCTTTGGCTGCTGTAAAAATTCCATATTAAAGCAGAATAATTTTGTTATTAAAAAGGTTTTGGAAATATTTATTAACTACTAAAAAGTACTCTAAACCCAAAATTTTAAAAAGCCAGTATCATTACCCCTATATTATGGAATCAATACTATTGGAACTAACTCAGGCAGTAATAATGGGATGCACGTATTCAAACCTGAAAGGGGCAGGACATACAGCTTATGAAGGTTTATCAATACAGCTTAATCTAAATAAAAAGACTACTGATGTTAGTATAGGTGATATGCCCTTCGCTACAGGAAAGATAAACGACCCTGATATGATAACTGGTTCAATAGACTGGATAATTTTAAATAATAAGCCTAGGATTGTGGATATTGTTTACACAAAAGCAAGTAGAATGGGTATTGACTTAATAAAGAATTATGGTAGTTATCATTAATAATTGACTTATCCAGGTTCTAATCAACAAATTTATAAATCATAAAAAAGTCCGATTTTCTTATGACACAACTTTCTTATGCCAGGCAGGGCAAAATAACCAAAGAAATGGAGTATGTTGCTGCTGTTGAGAATATCGATGTTAATGTTTTAAGAGACAGCATAGCAAAAGGTTTAGTAATAATTCCAGCGAATATTAACCATAAAAACCTAAAGCCAATTGCTATTGGTAAAGGTGTCAAAACAAAAATAAATGCGAATATAGGAGCATCGCAAGTAAGAGCCTGTGTTGATGAAGAATTAGCAAAATTAAGGCTTTGCATGAAATATGGCGCAGATACTGTAATGGATTTAAGCACTAGCAGGAATCTAAATGAGGTAAGGGAAGCAATAATTGAGGAATGCACAATACCTATTGGAACTGTGCCAACATACCAGGTTGTTGAGGAAAAAGGAACAATAGAAGACTTAAAGCCAGAAGATTGGCTGGGTGTAATTGAGCAGCAAGCAAAACAAGGTGTTGATTTCATGACAATACATGCTGGTGTTTTGCAAAAAACTCTACCATTATTGAAAAGCAGATTAACTGGCGTAGTAAGCAGAGGAGGTGCAATTTTAGTAAGGTGGATGAAAGCAAACAATAAAGAAAATCCATTATACACTCATTTTGACCAGATTTGCGATATTTTTGAAAAATATGATGTTGCTTTTTCTTTAGGAGACGGCTTAAGGCCAGGTTCATTGCATGATGCAACAGATAAAGCACAGTTAGCAGAACTAAAAACATTAGGAGATTTAACTTTAAAAGCATGGGAACATAATTGCCAGGTCATGATAGAAGGTCCAGGGCATATTCCATTAAATGAAATAAAACTGAATGTTGAATTGGAAAAAAAATACTGCCACAACGCTCCGTTTTATGTTTTAGGGCCTTTAGTTACAGATATTGCGCCTGGTTATGATCATATTACATCTGCTATTGGAGCAGCAGTTGCTGGAATGCACGGAGCAGATTTCTTGTGTTATGTAACTAGAGCAGAACATTTGGGATTGCCTACTCCAGCAATGGTAAAAGAAGGAATTGTTACATACAAAATTGCAGCTCATGCAGCTGATATTGCAAAAGGACTTCCAAATGCAAAAGATAGAGATAATCAGATAAGCAAGGCAAGATTTGATTTTGACTGGGAAAAACAATTTAATTTGAGCCTAGATCCGGAAACAGCAAGAAAATTAAGATCTGACTTAAGTTTAAATGCTGATTTCTGCTCTATGTGCGGCCCTGATTTCTGCGCTATGAAGCTGTATAAGGACAAGAAAATCAAAAAAATCGTTTAGAACTGTATAATTTTAAATATGATTGTATTTCTAATGTTTTAATATGGGTACTTTATTAGATTCAGTAAAGAATCAGGATTCAGAAGTGTTTAGGAAAATACTAAGACAATTGGATCCTAAAAAGCTCCCTTTGGAATTTTT
>JAZDMC010000082.1:0-6014 GCA_043801325.1 Candidatus Woesearchaeota archaeon
TGGAAGACCATCCGGAAGATCATCAGATGTAAACTTTGACCAGATTAACGAAAAACTTAACAGGATTTTAAAGATATTAGGAGCTGGAAAAGAGCCTGTTGAAGGGAAACAAAAATTTAAAAAACCTAAGAAAGAAGAACAACCTAATAAAATAGAAGAAGAAAAACCAAAGAATATAGAGAAAGATATAAAACAAGAGCTGCCAGACTTAGAAGAGCCAAAGAACGTAATGGAAAAAAAACCAAAGAAGAAAGCTAAGAAAAAGAAAGAATAATTCACCTTCTGTATTTGTTTAGATAAGATTCCAATTTTCCCTTAATGCTGTCCTTTGCTGATACAACCTTGATCAGATCATATTCATTTCTTAAAACTCCCGGTCTGCTAAGCAAATCAATTGCCCACTCAACTGTCTTTTTCTTCTTTGCATCAACAAACTTCTGGAATTTTTCTGCAGAATATCCGCCAGCCTTAGTCCGCCTCACCTCGCGCTTATTATTTAATGTGATGCGCTTCTTTCCATGCAGCCATTCAACAGCTATTAATTTGTTTACATCTGCCTCAATATATAATAAGGCATCATATTGCTGAATTTCGTCCTTGTCAAAATATGTTTTATGAGTTTGTCTCTTAGCTTTGTATTCTTCTGGGATACTTACATCCTTAGCTTCCTTTTGTTGTTTGAGTTTTTCTGCTTTCTCCCCAATTTTTTTTTGTTTTATTTTTTCGCTTTCCAACTCTTCCAGTAGTTTCTTATCAGCAATATCATTTCTGATTCTTGCTTTTTCAAGCTGAAGTTTCTTCCCCTTCTCAGCTATTTGCTTCAAATGTTCAAGCTTTTTGTTCTTCTCTTCAATGGCTTGCACAATAGCAGCACATTTTGTACAGTAATAATTATCCCTATACAATTTGGAGTTAAAGAACATTAATTTATTGCATCTTTTGCATTTTTTGATTATAGCTCACCCATAGTTAATCTGTCTCATATAAGAAGGTATAAAAACTTTTGGAAATTTCTTATCCATGATTTCCCAATATATAGAGAAAGAAAAAGAAATAACAGCAACTTCTGGCTAAGTTGATGTCAAATACAATAAATTTGAGTTCTGATATTGACCTTTTACTTCGTAAAAGATAACTTTATATAGGTGTTTTATCTATAATAAATATAATGAAAAAAAGAGCGTGATAATAATAACTCAAAATTATTTTTTTCATTTACTGCGCTTTAAACAAACAATTCTTCGTATTTTTTAGCTGCTTTATCACATTGTCTGTTAGCTTCATTAAAGGCTGAGGTTGAAGCAGAATTCAGCTTTTCAATGTTTTCATAGGACCAATTACTCTCCTGCTCTTCAACTTCTGCACTATTCAATGCTTCCATTTTGGCTGCTTTCTCATTAACTAAAATAAATAAATTTTCTCTTTCAGACCCTGTTTTTTGCCAACCTTGCTTTGATAAATCAAGAATTTCATTATATTGGTCAGCCCATTGCACTAATTTATCTTGGTATCCTAAACTAATTTCTTCTTTACCAGCAATTGTTGCATCTTTGATAGTTTTAACTTCTGATTGGATTACGTTTAACACTTTTATCGAATTTTCCGTATCTTCCTTTCCAGCAAAAACTACATAACTATCTAGTTGTATTAATAAGTTATTATAATTTTCCTTAATAGTTATGGCATGCAGCATATACCTTAAAGATTTTTGATAGTTTTCTATTACTTCTCCAGCATTGTCTAAAACTTTAATTCTTTCAAGATAACATTTACTAATGGATTCAAGGTATTCTCTTTCATTATCATCACTGGACTCGGAAATCCCCTGTTCAGCTAAAGTTATTATCTGATTTGTTGTACTTTTTAATGCAGTTTTTTTAGAAGCAAGTTCAGAGAATTTTGTTAATCCGTCATTTATTTTAACTGCGGTGTCATAAGACGGCTCAAAAGCAAAACTATAACCTTCAAAGAATCTGTCTAAATCTAAAATGTAGTCCACTTCTAAATTCCCTATTTGATCGATTGTGCCTCCTTCCTTTGGACCTGTTGCACACCCACTGAGAAACATCCCAACAATTACTGTCAATATAAACAAATGAACTAATTTCATAAGTTTCACCTCTTTTATTAAATAATAATAAAGCTACTATTTAAATGATACTCAAAACTCCATTAATTACAGGATACCGGAAGAACTAGTTATAGAAAAAACCAAAAAAGAAACCCTAAAGTTTTATTTTCCCTTTATGCCAGTCTTCTAAAACCAGAATAGCGGCTCTTCGCTCGTCAATTTCCCCTTTCTTGAGAAGCATATGCCTTTTCTTCCCAATCTCCAAAAGGATGCTGTAGGAATCAAGAGACATATCAACACCATAATATTCTCCAAATTCCAGGCAATTGTTTTTCTTAAAGATGTCAATCAGTTTGGTTGCAACCAAATCAGGATCTTCCAGTTTAGATGGGCTTATTCCGGATACCAAGCCTAATCTGACTTCATCCCTGCCCTCAAAAGGAACAATGCCGGGAGTGTCCATAAGCATCACACCCTTTCTGCCGGATATAAGCTGCTTGCCGTGAGTAAATCCGGACTCAGAACTTGTTCCTGCCCTGCCCCCGGAAGATAATCTATTGATTAAAGTGCTTTTTCCTGTATTTGGATAGCCTATAACAGCAACTTTTCCTTCTATCAGTTTTATAAGGCTGGAAATATTCCTGGAATTTTTGGAAGATACCAGGACATGTTTGGAGTTTTTGAATTCATTTTCTATCTTATCCAGGGTCTTTTCAGAGACAATATCCGCTTTGTTAATTACCAGGATAAGCTTTCCCTTAGCCATCTTCTCCAACCTTGAAATCCGGGTTATATTGGGAAACCTGGCATCCAAAACCTCAAGCACAACATCCGCATCTCTTACAATCTTTTTGGCAACTGCCCAGAATCCCTGCTTCATAATGGAACATAACCAAATCAGTTTAAAAATATGATGTTATTTCCCAAAACTCTTTTAAACAACAACCCCATCCAAAATTCCATGTACGTACCAAAAAGATACGGGCAAAGTAAAGTTGATTCGTGTCCTTTCTGCGGCAAGATTGCTACTGTAAAGAATAATCAGGATGTTCCGGTATGCGCTAAACATCAAACTACACCTCTTCCTGACTTGAAGTGCAGCTGCAACAGCTATTTAGACCTGAGAAAAGGCAGATTCGGGGCATACTTCCACTGTTTGAACTGCGGGAATATAAACATGAAAAAAGCATTGGTATTAAATCCAAACATAAAAGACAAGCCTGGAACAGAAAATGAGTCGGCAGAAAAAACAATATACAAGCCAAAACAAGATAAAAAAGAAATAACAATAACTTCTGATGATGTGGATGTAAACTATAGCTAACTTTTAATATAACAGGTTCTTCCTGACAAAAATGCACCAAATCTATGACCAAATAATAGACCTAGTAAAAAACAATATTTCCAATATTAACGATAATCGTGTCCAATTTTCAGACCCTGCTTACCAGGCTTTTGATTTTGACATTAAAAATTTTAAAAAAATAAATAATAGTGATTCAAATAACAAAATAGCTTTCATTGATGGTGGATCTTCTGAAATTATAAAGTCATCAAACTTTTCATTGAATCTGATAAGAGTTTATTGTACAGTCTACCAAAACAACAAAAGAATCAATGCAAAAAAACAGGATTTCTATGCATTTGCCCATGCTAAAAACATTGGCAATGAGCTATTTTATGATGTAGAATTTATTGATGATGAAAAAAATAAAATTGATTTGGATAAAAATGATTTATTGTTAAGCTCGTTTGATGAAACAATAAAACAGGGGATTACAAGGGCAAGCATTTCAAATATGTCCAGCATAATAAGAAGATTTTCTGAATTAAAAACAGCAGAAAACATAATCAATAACCTAAACAAGGATGATATTATTGTCTTAGACGGCTCATTGCAATGCACTTTCACAAATGAAAAAAAATACATGGATAAATTATATGAAAAGGCATCGCAAAAGAATATAATCATATGCGGAATAAGCAAAACAACAACCTTAATGACAGACCAAGGCAACTCAATATCAAATGCATTGAACAAATTCAACATAGAAGGAAAATGGTTTTACCATCCTATAGCTGAAATTAAAAGCAATGGGCATAAAGCAGACATGGCTTTTGTAAAGCTGCACGAAAGCTCAAAATATATCTTCAGATTTGAAATTTATAAAGAACAAAAACAATACCTTGAACAAGTAATAAGCTTATTGGCAAACAACTGCAAAGACGCAGTATTCGTTGGCTATCCTTATGGCCTTATAGAAGCTGATAAAAACGCAAGAATATCCAATCAGGAAAAAGACATGTTATTGACATTATTCTCAACAAAATTCGGCAAAGACTGGGAGAAAATAAGAGAATCATTAAGCAACATCAACGCTCATGAAATTCTTGATAGTATAAGTTAAACAAAAAACTATATAAACTCCTAAATTCAGGAAAAAGATATGTACGATGTAATAACAGTTGGTTCTGCTACTGTAGATGTTTTTGCCAGGACTGAATTCAATAAGCTGATTAAGAAAAAAAAGACAGATTTTATTGCTTATCCTCTGGGCTCAAAAATGCTTATTGAAGAGCTAAATGTGACAGTCGGTGGTGGCGGAACAAACACCGCAGTTGCGCTTGCGCGTTTAGGCCACAAAGTAGCTTTCCTGGGAAAAACAGGCATAGGAATAAATTCTTTAAGGGTTATTAAGAAACTAAGAGAAGAAAAAGTTGATACATCTTTAATTGTCAGGTCAAAAAATGAAAGAACCGGATTTTCTATAATCCTGGACAGCGAAAAGCATGACAGGACTATTCTGACATTTAAAGGCTCTAACAATGACTTAAAGTCCAGTGAAGTAAATTTAAAAAAATTGAAGGCAAAATGGTTTTATTTCTCAACAATGATGGGAACTTCATTCAGAACATTAGAAAAGATAGCAAATTACGCATCTAAAAACAACATAAAAATCGCTTTTAACATTAGCTCTTATTTAGCCAAAAAAGGGCCTTCTTATTTAAGGAATATACTCAAAAAAGTTGATATGTTGATATTAAACAAAGAAGAAGCTTCTATTTTAGTTGGAAAAAATAATATAAAAAATTTATTTAAAAAACTGCATGAATTAGGCCCAAAAATGATTTCTATTACTGACGGCAAAAGTGGCGTTTATGTTTTGGACAATAATTGCATTTATAATGGGAAGCCCCATAATGTTAAAGTAGTGGAAACAACTGGTGCAGGAGATGCATTTGCTTCTACTTTCTTATCTGGAATAATAAAAAAGAATGACATAGAATTTGCGCTAAAGCTTGGAATCACAAATGCAGAATCAGTTATACAGCATCACGGCGCAAAGGAAAAACTGCTGGCATACAACGAAGCCTTAAGCATAATAAAGAAAAAACCAATAAAAGTGATTAAAAATATATTATATTAAGCATTCTTGAAGGACTTGCTTACTTTCTCACTCCAAAAATAAGGCAAAGAATATTTCAACAATCCTTGAAAATCATCGTCCCACACATAGAAATGGGCTTTCTTCTGCTCAATCTTCTCAAACTTTGGCTTTATTTTTGTGTATATGTCTTTCAATGCTTTTCTTTCAAAATCTGACTGCAGCAGAGAAGGCTCCTTAAGCAGTAATGTGTCTGCAAGCCTCAAAACATTTAAGTCTATCATAGCTGAATTTTGTGTGATTAAAACCAAAGTCAAGTTCTTGTGCCTCGCAATAGCCATTATCTTGCTTAATTCCTTATTAATATTTTTCATTGAGTCCCTGGAAGAAAACAAAATAGCGCCTTCATCAAACAGTGCTATGGAATTATTTGGAATTTTTTCAATAGAATCAACTTTTTTTAGCCACCATGGAAGCCTTGTATCTCCATAGCCCAGGGTGTAACACTTGCTTTTTGTTTCATTATGGAAAAATTCAAGAAACTTCATTCCCAAAGA
>JAZDMC010000046.1:0-5949 GCA_043801325.1 Candidatus Woesearchaeota archaeon
TCAACAAGCTAATCTGCCCCTTTCTTTTGCCTTTAGGAACTTCTTTCATTTCCTGCCCAACCTGTTTCTTTACGCTTAAAGCAACTTTGCTTCCTAATATCTGAACTAGCTTAGTAACATCAGCTTTCTTCACATCTCCAACATCCTTAATCCTGTTATAAAACAACTTTCTTGCTCTCATTCTGCCTATTCCTTTTATTTTTACTAATGGAAGTAATTCTTCCCTTATGCCATGCTTTAGCCTTAACCTTAACTTAACTATCTCTTTGTTCAGATACTGGAACTGCAATATCCTGCTTATTTCCTCGCTTGCATACAGCAGCCAGTCTGCAATATCCAATTTACTCTTTAACTCACCAGGCCTTACATTAAAATCTTCAAGCAAATTTTCTTCAGTTTTCTCATTAATCCATTCATTTAACATTAAAGCTGTCTTAACACTGTTAAAAAAATCCTCATACTCTGGCTCATACATAGATGGTTCGTTTTCCAATAATAAACTATAAACCTTAACCAGTTCTTCCTGTACTTGCTCATATTCTTTTACACCAACCCTTAACAAAGGCCTTATTTCCAGTGTGTGGCATACCATCTGCAAAAATGAAAATTCATTTACTTTCTTGTCAGAAGCATTCCTCAAGCAAGTAATAAAGAAATAAGCAGTCAAAGGGTCAATATAAAGTTCAGCAACCCTTTTTCCCATCAAAGTAGCTTTTATTTTTCTGTCATCATCGATTTTATCAGCATCAATAAAATCATCATCCTTGTTTTTCATCTGTATAAACTCCCACTCATCCAGTAAATTTAACATCTTGTCTATTACCAAAACCAATTTACCCATATCAACAAACTGGAAAGCCCAGAATGTTTTTCCAAAAAAATCAACAATCTGTTTTTTTGTATTGACAAAATTAGCAGCTATTAAGCTTAGCAAATAAGTCCTTAAAACAGGTTCAACTGCTAATTTAGAATAAATTTCTTCTGGGCTGCCTAAAACATATTTTTCATATAATTTTTTCTTTTCATTCTCGCTTGCAGCAACAATAATCGCTTCCCCAAATTTGTCAAATTTAGGTCTTCCAGCCCTGCCAGACATCTGTAAATACTCCAGAACCGGAATATGTGCCATCCCTCTTGGGCCATATCTTCTTAGATCCTTAAGTATTGTCCTAAAAGCAGGAAGGTCAATGCCCATAGCAAGGGTTGGCGTAGCGCAAATAATCTTTATCAATCCGTTCCTAAAATTATCCTCAATAAGCTCGCGTTGTTTAGCAACCAAACCAGCATGATGGAATGCAATACCTTTTTTCAAACAACTTGAAAGCCTTTCACATTGCTTTGTAGGCCTTGATAAAGCTTTTAATATCTTTTCACTTAACTCAATAAGCTTATTATCATCCGTTTTAATCTTCCTGGCAATATCTTCAGCTGTTTTTTCAGCGCTTCTCTTTGTATTCACAAAAACCAGTGCCTGCTTTCCTATTTTTATTGTATCAAGAGCTAAATCCAAAGCAGCATTTCCTGTCTCAGAAGAAATTTTTTTTACAGGCATAAAAACAGAGATGATTGGGAATTTTATAAATTTGTTGTTTTGAACAGATAATCTTTATTCTAATTTGAACTCTTCTGCTGCTACCAATTGTGCCTGATAGTGTATGTTTTTTAACTTTTTTTTGAGGTCATTAAGGAGATTTAATGCATTTTGAGTATTTCCTTCTTGTAAACTTCCAATTGCAATTTTCATATTCTTGTCAAAACTTTGAATCTCACCAAACAAATCAGCTAGTGTTGAACCCATTCTTCGTGTTTCATAACCATAATTTTTCATTCTTTTTATTGCCCCTTGTATATCTCCTTCTTTAATCAAATCTTCATATCTATCAATCCTTTGTTTAAACATATGCATTTTTTGTCATCCCTCTAATTTTTAATATAATATATAATTTGAAAATCATTAGTATAAATAATTTACTAATCTAAACAACCTCAACATTCCAAACTTTAGAAACACTTTCAATACCGTCAGAAATAATAACTTCAACTTTCTTGCTTCCTGCTGTAGAAAAGATTCTTTGATGTTCATTTCCGTCTTCATATTCATCAAAAAACCCGAATTTCCATTTATATGTAAGCTCATCACCATCTATATCATCAGCATTCACTTCAAAAAGCACAGGCTTGTCCTTCAAAGCAATTAAATTATCGCTGTAACTAATTATCTCTGGAGCCTGGTTCACATTTAAAACTATGATCTTTACCTTTTGTGTATCTTCATCAGTCCCATCAGAAGCAAAAAAGTCAACTGAAAATTCTTTTTTAGTTCCATTAACAACATCAAATCCAGGAGTCCAAACAAAAAGATTGTCTTTAAGCACAGCACCTTCAGGTAAATCATCAGCAAAAAAGATTATAGCATCATTATCAGGGTCAGAAGCGCTTAATTCAATCTTTACCTCATCACCTTCATTAACTTCAACATTTTCAATCTTATCAAACATAGGCTTCCTATTTATATCATTAACCTTAACATCAATAAACCTTGTTTCTGTATGATAGCCATCTGTTGCAATAATCTTAACTACATACTCTCCGGCATCATCATAAGTCGTCTTTTTTCTAGCGCTGGTCATAAATCCAGAATATGCAAAAGAAACCTTGTCATTGTCAGGATCGTTATACTTTGGATCAATAATAATCTTATTACCTTCATCTACTTCTATACCTTCTATATCATCAAGAATAAATGGCCTGTTAACATCTTTTACAGTTATCTTTACATTTTTTCTGTTACTTAACTCATTGCTCTGCGCAACAAAAATAACATTTACGCTTTTCCTTAACATCATAAACTTATCAAGTACATAATCAAAAGCATTGTTTTTCTGTACAAAATCATAGCCAGGCTTCCATGTAAACACATTTCCATCTAATTCTGCATCCTCAGGAATGTCTTCAACAGATAAAATTATAGCATTATCATCAGGATCAACAGCTTTAAGGTCTATCCTAACATTTTCATTCTCATTTACTGTTACATCCTTCAATCCAATAAATTCCGGAGCCCTATCCTTATTCTTTACTATGATATTAACATCTTTTTCTCCTTTAAATCCTCCGCCTTCTACATTAATCTTTACTGTATATTCCCCGGCATGATCATAGCCTGTCACCCATTTATTATCACCAAAAGGTTCTTGTATCTCATAAGTTAACCCATATTTCCCAAAATCAGGCAGCTTTATGCTTGCAGTCTCTGTTTCAAATACAATAACATCTTCTATGCCTTGTAAAAGGCCTTCAACATCAACATTACTTACTTTTACCTTCCATTCCCTGCTTACATCAAACACACCATCACTCACAACAAACCTCACCACATAATCGCCAGCATCGTTATAGTCCGTATCAAAAGACATTTCATCCATATCAGAAACAAATTCATCATTTACCAGCCATTCATAACTTAATTTATCCGTATTTAAATCAGAAACCTCAACTTTGAATTTTATGGTTTTGCCTTCATCAATAGCAATAAACTCTTCTTCTGGTAAAGAGCTATCAATAACTGGCTTTGCCTCTTTCCTGCTGACTATTATCAGGACCTCTTCGCTTACCTCGCTTGTACCATCACTTACACTTATAATGGATTTGTATTCCCCAGCATCACCATAATTTGTCTGCCATTCACCATTAGCATCCAGGGGGCTTGTAAAAGTATATGCGAGCTTATCAGCATCAGGATCCTCTGCTTGAAGCCCTAAACTCAGCTTTTCTGTCTCCTCAATCTCAAAAATTTTTAAAGAATTAACAGAATAAATAATGGTAATGAATAATACCAGAAGTAACATTATTATTTTCTTCATTTTTCATTTTCAAAGATAATTACTGCTTTTGAACTATATCTAGTATCACTGGAGCTCTGTTGACATTTTCTATTGTTACTGTAAACTCTTGGCTTGTTGTATCTACGCCATCAGAAACTGTTGCTTTGATTAAATGTGTTCCAGCATCATCATAAGTCGTTTCCCATGTAAACACATTTCCATCCTGCACGAATCGTTTATCATCAATTTCATAGCTTAACTCATCCCCATCAGGGTCGCTTGCTTCCAATACAACAATAATTGTGTCAGTTTCTTCTGCTTGCATGTCATCTATCCCTTCAAGCAGAGGTTCTCTGTTTACATTATTGACTGTAATTGACCATATCTTCTCTGTATCAAACATGCCGTCAGATACACTAACTTTTACAGTATGGGCTCCAGAATCTTCATACGTTGTTAGGTATTCAATAGAATCATCATTGCCTATTTCTATCCCATCCAGTTTCCATGAATATATTAACTCATCATTATTCAAATCAGAAACAATAACTTTAAATGATACAATATCTGTTTCCCCAATTTCTACAATTGTACTTTCTGGCTTAAAGCTCTCAAGAACAGGGGCTTCCTCTTTTCTGTTGACTATAATTAAAACCTCTTTGCTTGCTGTTAACAAGCTGTCGCTTGCAGTTGCAGTAACTGTATATTCCCCAGCATCCCCATAATTTGTCTGCCATTCACCATTAGCATCCAGGGGGCTTGTAAATGTGAAAGTTAACACATCTTTGTCAGGGTCTTCTGCTTTTGGAACCAAGCTAACAAGTTCAGTTTCTTCAACAATTATTACAGTTGCATCTTCAGGAGTTTCTTCCATAATATTTTCAACTTCTTCAACTTCGGCATCTTCTTCTTCCATATTTATTTCAATATCTTCTATGCCTGTAATTAATTCCTCTCCATCAGTATCGGTTATTATATTACCTTCAAAAGATTCTACACTCACTTCTTCCCCACCTTTAGGCTGCTGTGCATATAAGGTTTTGTAGACATCACACGCACTAATTAAAAATATAGAAAGAATCATCAATGCAAAAATAATTTCTTTTTTCACCATCACACCCTCATTTATTAATTGTAATTATTATAAAATAACAACTTGTATTTAAACTTTTTGGGTAGTAAAACACTCTAGGATAGTTTTTAAGAAATATTTTTTGATTTTTGCCAAATTTTCTAGGAAAAAAGAATGGGCCTGCTCGGATTTGAACCGAGGACCAATCGATTTCCACTAAAAGTATCAGTCGATCATTCTAACCAGACTGAACTACAGGCCCATAAGTTAAAGATTAAAGAAAATTGTGTAGTTTAAAAGTTTTTGGAATATTTAGACCACTGGACATCTAGTTATGTAGTACTGGACATCTACGCGTGAGGTTTATAAATAACCGTTTCTATCAAAGAAGGAAAAAGAGAACACGCAAAATTGCCAAATTATGCTTTTCCCTTCTCAGAGAAAAGCAATTACGCAGTTTCGCTTAACCTTCTCTTTTTTGTGCTCTAAAGTTTTAGAGAAAATAAAAAACTTTGGAGGCGATGTAAAATGGAATTTGATTTATCAATTGTAAATTTTAGTTATAATGATAGAAAATTCAATATAAAACTTCCTGAATTCTTAGATGCTAAGTTAGCTTATTTGTTAGGTATACAAATTGGTGATGGATTTCTTAAAAAGGTAGTTAGAGGATCTAGCATTGATTATTGCATTATGTATAAAGGCCATAGCATCAATGAAATACAATGGTATAATTCTAACATAAAATGTTTACTTAAAGACCTTTTTAATAAAGAAGTAAATGTTTTGGATAGTAACCGTGGAACCGTCCAAATACGTTTTAGGTCCAAAGCAGTATTTACTTTTTTGAATCAAGTTTGCGGCATTTCTGAAAGTCCTAAAACTGATATTAGAATTCCAATGATAATTATGAATTCTGATCTGGAAAATAAAAGAGCTTTTTTGAGAGGATTAGCAGATACTGATTTCAGCTTGACATTTAAGAAAAGAGTAAAGAAAGATTATTATCCTGTAATCTATTTTCAAACCTATAGCAAATTGTTGTATGAAGAC
>JAZDMC010000001.1:0-10664 GCA_043801325.1 Candidatus Woesearchaeota archaeon
GCATTTTCCTTTGCAGATGCATAAACAGTGAATGCTTTGCTGTCTCCAGCATCTATTACTAGCACATTTGATGGGCTTACTCTAAGGTTTGCCCATGCAGCGCCGTCAGCAGTTACTGTATAGATTTTTGAGCTTGCTCCGGCATTTGTTAATGCTATTGGATAGCCAATTTCTGCTCCACCACTTACTGCATTTTGCTTGCCAGTGGCAACTGTTATGATTGTCTTGTCTTCTGCTTTAGGCTCTGCTGTTACAGCTTTTTCCGCACCTAAAACAAATATTTTTGTTTCCTTTACGTTCTTTTCATCCATATCATCATAGTATGCTTCAACTCTTACTGTATATTCCCCTGTTTTTGCATTGTCTGGTATTCTTAAGAACATTTCCTCAGTTGTTGCCTGGTCATCATCATCTCCTTCTTTCTCAAGTGTGTCAATAAAGTCAGCAGCAGAAACGCCTAGTTGAGGTATGCTAACAACAACCTTAACACCATCTTCATCTTTTTCTCCTCTGTTTCTTAATCTTACAGTTGCAAGCAATGCTCTTCCAGCTTGAACTTCTGTGTCTGGTGAGAGAACAACGTCCCTTATCTCAACATCATGCCTTTGTGTACCAATGTCAAGTTCATATGTTTGTTCAACAGTTGCAGAATCTCTGTCTGAAACTCTTATTCTTAACTTATATCCATCTTGATCCATCTTTTGTATTAAAGGTAATGTCAATGTTTTTACATATGTTACATTTGTTTTCATATCAAAAACATCTGTGATATCTTCTATGTTTGTGTTACTGTCTATGCCCCTCAAAACAGCTTCTATTTGGACATCATTAAGGGTCAAAGCATCATTAACATCATCAACCAAATTTTTAATTGTAACTTTTACCTCTATATCGTCTCCTCTATCAACATCAAGTATAAAATTTGTGGAACTTTCAGTTACTACTGTTCCATCAACTTTCACATTATCAATTGAAACGTCAGCCAAAGCTGTAGCGCTCATTAAAACTCCGATTAGAAATACTGTCAATAAACTGAAAATTTTTTTCATCATTTTTAATAAACCTCCCCCATTAATTTTATTATTTTAAATTAAATATAAACGGAATATCTCCCCCTTATATTTAAACTTTTCGGTATTTTAGCATACCCCAGTAAATACACATAATGACTATTAATAAGTTATAACAGCTCATATATAAACATTTTGTTTGAAAAAAACAAATCATTAATAAATTATTCTAAATTAGCAACAAAACATGATAACCATAGTCGGCGGCGGAGTTGCTGGAAGTTATCTTGCCTACCTTCTTGCAAAAAAAGGCAAATCTGTCACAATAATTGAGGAGCATAAAAAAATAGGAATTCCTGTACAATGCAGCGGTATAGTGACACCCTCAATCGAGAAATTTGTAAGGCTCCCAAAAAATATAGTTGCTAACAGATGCAGCAAGGTTATTGCTGCAAGCAAGAGTAATAGAATAGAAGCTCCAGCAGAAGAAATAGTGCTGTGGCGCGACAAGTTTGATGAATTTATGGCAAATAAGGCTGCTGATAAAGGAGCCAAAATATTAGCTAACCATCAGTTTATTTCATTAAATGGAAAAAACTCGCTAAGGATAAAAGATAAGAAAAAGAACAAAATCAAAGAAATAAGGTCTAATATAATAATAGGTGCAGATGGCGCATCATCATCAGTTGCAAAGGCTGCTGGTTTAAATGCAAATACTCCTTATTATATAGGTATGCAGGCTAAAGTAAAGCTTAAAACAGATTCTAATGTATTTGAAACGCACTTTGGCAGTGATTTTCCAAACTTTTTTGGGTGGGTCATCCCGGAATCTGAAGACACTGCAAGATTAGGCTTGGCAACGTTTCATAACGCAAAAGATTATTTTTATAGATTCCTCAAGAAAAGGACAGGTAAAAAAGAAGTCTTATGCTGGGAATCAGGCATAATCCCAATCTATAATCCAAAACAAACAATACAAAAAGGTAATATATACTTAATTGGGGATGCTGCTTCGCAAGTAAAAGCTACAACTGGTGGTGGAATTATTCCTTCACTAAAAGCAGCGCATACATTATATAATAGCATCATTAATAATAAAGATTACAATAAAGAATTCAAAAAACAATCTGGAAAGGAATTATTGCTGCACCTAAAAATAAGAAATGCGCTAAACAGGTTGGCAGACATCGATTATGATAATCTGCTTAAACTGATGAACCAGAAAAAGGTAAAAAACATATTGAAAAAATATGACCGGGACAATCCAATGCCATTAGTTTTAAACTTGTTGTTAAAAGAGCCAAGATTTCTGCTTTTCTCTAAGTTTATATTTTGAGCAAAACAAATCGAGTATTTCGAAAAATTGAATGATGCCATCAAATTGTGAGCATCTATCTTTTTATAAGCAGGTGGACAAGGGGGATGTCCCTTACGGGGAATGTCCACTATCTACCGCAACAGCAAATGCGAACCGATGGCATCCTAAGTGTAAACGCAAATTTTTCGAAATAGTCAAACAAATCAAAAGATTTTTAAAAAATATCCCTTTCCGAACTTTAGAAGTTTTATGGAAGAAGATGATGAGATTTCTTTTGACCTGAGCAAGATAAAAGACCTATTCAAAAGAAAAAAAAAAGATGATGAGAAAAAACTTGAAGTACATGGAGAAATAGAAAAAAAAGACGCAGAAATAAAACATGAAATAGATAAAACTGCAGAGATAAAACAAGATGAACAAAAGGATGATGAGATTTCCATTGATTTAAGTAAAATTAAAAATATATTCAGGAAAAAAGAATCTGCAACCGACGAAAAAGCAGAAACAAAAGATGATGATGAGATTTCCATCGACTTCTCAAAGATAAAAAATATCAAAAACATATTCAAAAAATCTGAAACAACTGACTCTGAAGAGGGGTTATCTGTAGACTTCAAAAAAATTTCTAGTTTTTTTGTGCAGTATAGAGTTTTGCTGCTTTTGCTAATCCCAATATTTTTGTCTATTTTTTTAAGGGTGCAGCCAGCATATCTTCCAGCAACAGATGATTGGGCAACTAGCTCTGTTATGGATAGCTTAAGATCCCAGATAAGGTCTCAAATAGACCAGCAGTATCCAAACCTCCCATCCCAAAATAAGAATGTATTAGTAGAGGACGAACTTAAAAAAGTATTGCAGCAAGAAAAATCGCAGATAGACCAGCAGATTAAAGCTACATCAAATTACTTTAAATCGAGGCTGCAGGATGATACAGGCCAGACTTATTTGATAGCAATAGACCCTTATTTCTGGATGAGGCATGCGCAGAATGTATTAAAAAATGGCCACCCCGGAGATGAAATAAGAGACGGGCAGCAATGGGATAACCATATGTTTGCGCCTGAAGGAAGAGGAATGCCTCCAGATATGTTCAACGCTTATTTTGAGGCATATTTATTCAAATTCATAAGTTTCTTTAATAAAGACATTGGCTTAATGAGAGTTATATTCTATGTTCCTGTCCTAATTTCTGCTCTAGCAGTAATACCTGCATTTTTTATAACTAGGAAGATTGCTGGCAACCTTGGAGGATTTATAGCAGCAACTGTTCTCGCTATACACCCTTCTTTCTTAACCAGAACAGTAGGTGGTTTTGCTGATACTGATGCTTATAATGTCATGTTTCCACTCTTCATAGCATGGCTTTTCCTTGAAGCCTTAGAAGCAAAGAACACAAAAAACAGCATAATTTTAAGCGTAGCAGGAGGCCTATTAACTGGTTTGTATGCCCTCACATGGGGGGGCTGGTGGTACATCTTTGATTTTGTTTTGATTTCTACAGTTTTATACGTTGCCTATTACACATTTGTACACCGAAAAGAATTGACTTCAAATTTCATTAGGTTTACAAAGCAAAAAGCAATAAAAAACTCCATCACATTTTTAATTATATTTTTCGTAGTGTCTGCATTAAGCGTAAGCCTCTTTGTAAATTTTGGACACTTCACACAGTTTGTAAAAAATCCTTCGGGCTTTGCACGGCTAAAAGAAGTCGGTATCACGACAATATGGCCTAATGTCTTCACAACAGTAGCAGAGCAAAATCCTGCTTCGCTTAATAATGTGATAAATGATGTTGGCCTTGGAAAGGTCTACTTTTTCTTGATTGCGCTGATAGGCATTACCTTAACAACAACAAGAAAGGAGCATAAAAAAATATGGTTTATTATCGGTACGTTAGTATGGTATTTGATTTTAGCTTTACTCCATAATACGCCATTTGTACAGGATTTACATACATTCCTGATATTGATAAGTATTCCTATAATAATTAGGATTGTAATGGCACTGCTGGAATCTGATACCGGAATAGATATAAAATATGCTATTTTCCTCATATTGTGGTTTATTGCAACCACTTTCGCAAGCACAAAAGGTATAAGGTTTACTTTGCTCTTAGTGCCTGCATTTGCAATAGGGTTTGGCATTGCGCTTGGAGAACTCTATAAATATGCAAGTGTTTGGATTGCAAAAGGCCTGCAGGTAAATAAATATATATCAAAAACAACAGTCATAATCATTTTATTGCTGTTGCTTATAGCCCCTTACAAGTCAGCAGCAGGGATTGCAAAAAATGAGATACCGAGCTTTAATGATGCCTGGCGCATTTCGTTGGAAAAAATAAAAGACGATTCAAAACCCGATGCCATAGTAAACTCATGGTGGGACTTTGGCCATTGGTTTAAGTTCTGGACTGACCGTGCAGTTACATTTGACGGCACAAGCCAAAATACTCCCCAAGCGCATTGGATAGGCAAAGCTCTATTAACGGATAATGAAGATATATCTATAGGAATTTTGAGAATGCTTGATTGCAGCGGAGGCACAATGCCTGGAGGCACTAAAGCATTTGAAATTATTAATGAAAAAACACGCGACGGGGCAGAAACTATTTCAATTTTAAATGGTGTAATTGCCAAAGACAAAGAAGAAGCTAGAAAATACCTAAAAGAAACTTTCAGCAATAATAAGACAGAAGAAATACTCCTGCAAACACACTGTCAGCCTCCTGAAAACTATTTCATAACATCCGACGATATGATAGGGAAAAGCGGCGTGTGGGGCCATTTTGGAAGCTGGGATTTTAACCGTGGATTAATTTACAACACCCTAAAAAAGAAAGATTATAGCGGTAATTTGGATAAGAGTGTTGCATTCCTAAAGGAAAGATTCAACTATTCTAATAAGGAAGCAGAGGATTTATTTTATGAAGTGCAATCTATAAAAACAAGTGATCAGGCAAATAACTGGATTGCTCCGTGGCCTTCTTATGCAGGAGGAGCCAGCTGCAGCAGAAATGAAAATATTTTAACATGCAACAATGGTTTTAAAGTAAACTTGACAGCTAGGGAAGCTTTTGCAGAAACATCCGAAGGCCTAAAGCATCCAGCAAAAATATCTTTCCCAACAAATGAGGGCATAATTGTAAAAGAATATAACAAATCCTTGATTAACCTTCAAAGTGGCAGGGGTTTGGGGCTTGCATTAATTAAAAATGGCGATAATTATGAGATGCTGCAGATGGACTCTGACATGACAGCCTCGATGTTCACAAGATTGTTCTACCAGGAAGGAATCGGCTTAAAGCATTTCAAAAAATTCAGTGACGAAAGGAGCGTATTTGGAAACCGCATTATTGTATGGAAAATAGACTGGGAAGGCAGGGAAACAAATATTATTGAAGCCCCTGAATCAGATATTTTCCAGAATACCCAATAATTTTTAAATGCTCTGGAATCATTACACTGCTAAGGGAATTAAACTATGCCATTTAACCAAGAAAAAGTAGATGTAACGTTTATTTCAATATATTCAGATATACAATGTTACAACATCAGAAGATTATCCGCTTTCTTAAAGAATAAAGGATTCACAACTAGAATTATCTTTATGCCGCAGCCATTTTTAAAACCTTACTCCAATGAGGCAATAAAACAACTTGTTGATTTGAGCAGGAATGCAAGATTAATCTGTGTATCAGTTATGAGCAATTATTGGGATAATGCAGTACAAGTAACCCAAGCAATCAAAGAACTTAACATCCCTATTATATGGGGTGGTGTTCACACTACAATAAGGCCAGAAGAATGTTTAGAAATAGTGGATATGATCGGCATTGGAGAAGGTGATGACACTCTATCTATGTTAATAAGTAAGATTAAAAATAACGAGAGTGATTATACTAATATTCCAAACCTTTATTACAAAAAATCAGGGCAAATAACCAAAAACAAACTGCAAATCTTTGAAAGGACTGACGAAATCCAAATACCCGACTTAGAACTGGAAAACCACTATATTCTTTTTAGAGATAAGATTAGAAAAATGGATATAAAATTATTCAGATGCTTTTACGGTGAGGAGTATGTAATACAATGCACTTTCGGATGCCCTTATGGGTGCGCTTATTGCTGCAATAATGCCTACAATAGATTATTTGGGTTCAACTTCAGAAAAAGAAAAATGGAAGACGTAATAAAAGAACTAAAATACATAAAAAACAAGTTTCCATTCATTAATCGTGTTAGGATTGACGACGATAATTTTTTCTGTTATTCTATACCGGAACTTGAGTTTTTCAGGGACAACTATAAAGAACATATTAATCTTCCATTATCCGTAAGAGGAGGCCATCCCCTTACAATTAAAAAAGATGTTATAAAAATCTGTGTTGACGCTGGAATGTACAGAATAGGGATGGGAATACAGACTGGCAGTGAAAACACTAAAAAAATATTCAAAAGGCAAATACCCAATAAGGCTATTCTGGAAGCCTGTAGGGTCATAACCTCCTTCAAGGGATTAGTGCCAACTTATGACATGATATTAGACACACCCTGGGAGACAAAAGAAGATGTTATAGAAACACTAAGATTCATACTGGAGATACCCCACCCCTACCACTTAGCCCTGTTCTCTATGACTCTCTTTGCTGGAACAGAACTATTTGAAAAGGCATTAAACGATGGCATTATAAAAGACATAAAAAATGAGGTATACAGAAAAAATTATGCATCATTAAAAGATACCTACCTCAACACCTTATTCCCGCTATTCACTTACAAATGGGTTCCTAGAAAATTCAAAGAGTTTTTATTGACAAATAAGGTAAGAAATTCCAATTTCAAAGGTATAATTAAGTCCTTTTTGAAAGGAATAAGGGTAGTAAGAAGCAAATGGGGTTTAATTAAGTTTTTAACAAGATACATCATAAAATTTGATCTTACAAGAACAATATTCTCAATAAAAAAATACTATTATGACCGCAAGTATCTGTTCAGTACATGGACTGAACAAAAATCAGAAGAAAAAAGACAGATTTATCAAAATACCCAATAATTTTTAAATGTCTTAAACTTACCCCCTATATCTATGAAAAAGAAGATTTTTGCAATAATACCCGCATATAACGAGGAGAAGCAAATCAACAGGGTAATCAAAGGAACAAAAAAATATGTAGACAAAGTTATAGTTGTTGATGATGGCAGCAAAGACAAGACAAGCGAAACAGCAAAAAAAAACAAAGCCATCGTCTTAAGGCATGTGGTAAACTTAGGGAAAGGTGCTGCATTAAAGACAGGCTGTGATTATGCCCTAAAAAACAAGGCAGATATCATAATCGCTATAGACGCTGATGCGCAGCACGATCCAAAAGAAATCCCAAAATTTCTTGAAAACATAAAAAACCATGATATTGTGATTGCATATAGAAAGTTAAATAAAAATATGCCCCTTATACTAAAGTATGGAAACTGGTTCATCAACAAAACAATAAATTATTTATATGGCATAAAAATCAAAGATAGCCAGTGCGGTTACCGCGCTTTCACTGCAAAAGCTTATAGAAAAATAAGGTGGAAAGCAGCTGACTACAGCATGGAAAGCGAGATGATAGCAAAGATAGGCAAATATAAATTATCATACACCGAAATTCCAATAGAGACAATTTACTCAGACAAGTACAAAGGCACAACAGTATTGGATGGAGTTAAAATTGTCTTTAATTTATTGCTGTGGAAATTAAATCATTTGTGAGGTAAAAATGGCAGATATACTGGGCATTCAGATCTTAGGCACATTATTTGGATTCTTTATGATATACTATACATTCCTGCAGTACAAGAGAAATGAATTTACAATAAAAGAATACAGTTTCTGGTTCATATTCTGGGGTGCATTTGTAATAGTTACACTATTTCCGCAAATCCTGGACCCATTGCTTAAAACATTAAATATAGTAAGAACATTGGACTTTTTCATAATTACAGGATTCCTTTTCCTGATATTTGTTGTGTTTTACACATACACTATCGTAAGGAAAAATCAAAAGAAACTTGAGGAAGTAGTTAGAAAAATAGCCCTAAAAAGAAAATAAATGGCAGCTGTTAATGTAATAAAATTTCTGGATAGATACATTGGCTTTTTATTGTGCTTATTCTTATCTATAAACAAGATTTTTCCGCATAAAAAAAATACGCATAAAAAAATATTATTGATTCAGTTATGGGGTCTTGGAGAGACAATATTAGCGCTTCCTGCAATTGAGGCATTAAGAAAGCATAATAAAAAAAGCGCAATAGATATTTTAGTTACATCAAGGAATAAGGAAATTTTTTATAATGATAAGAATATAAATAACATAACGGTCTTAAAATTAAATCCATTCTCTATCACATTATTTATTCTAAAGAATTTAAAAAAATATGATCTTGCTATAGATATGGAGGAATACCTTAATATTTCTGCAATAATATCATTTTTCACAGGCAAAGAGCGCATAGGCTACTCTCATGGGATAAGATCCGCACTATACACTGAAACAGTGAAATATAACGACAGGCAGCATGTCGTTTATACTTTCTTAGATTTGTTAAAGCCGTTAGGAATCAAAAAAACAGCCGATAATTTGCCAAAACTTAATTACTCTGCAAATGACAGGAAAAAAATTGATAATTTATTGAAAAAACATAATCTAAGCAAAAATTTTCTTGTAGGCTTTGGAGTCGGTGCTGCTGAATCTGCAAAATCAAGGATGTGGCCTCAGGAAAGATTCGCAAAACTTGCAGACCAGTTGATTAAGAAATATAACTGCAAGATTATTTTATTTGGAAACAATAAAGAAAAAAAAATAATTGACCAGTTGCAGGAATTAATTATTAATAAAAATAATTCTTTCAATGCTGCTGGTTTAATTAACGTAAGAGAGATGTTTTATCTGATTAGCAAGTGCAGGTTATTCATCGGCAATGATTCAGGGCCAATGCACGTTGCTGCAGCCCAGGGCGTAAGAACAATAGGATTATTTGGCTGTAACCTTCCAGTAAGATTTGCCCCATTCGGAAAAAATAATTGTTCAGTCTATAAAAAATCAAATCAAAAAGCATGCATAAACGTCCATAAAGGTGAAGTTGGAGAGTGCAGACATGGAATAGAAAATGCATGCGTAAAGAAAATACAGGTTAATGATGTCTTAAAAGAAGTTAAGAAATTAATTTAACCTGCTATATAATTTTGCAGCGCTTTTTTTTGACACTCTGAATTCTTTTAAAGTTTAGAAAAGCGCATAAACGAAGGGAGATAAAGAACTACTTTGCCCGAATATGATCAATATGCCAACCAAAATAAGCATAATAATTATAGGGGCAAGCCACCATGCTTTTCTTACTTTCAAAAAGTCCCAAAGTTCTCCTAATAATGATTTATTTTTTGGCATTTTGATAACACAATTTTAGTTGATTAATGAGATATTTTAATCTTTCGCATTTTTCTCGCTGTCCCATATATCTCCTGGATTGTCTGCTCTTTTTATTAAAAACTTTCCTATTACTAAGTGATCTATACCAGTGCCCATCATGCATTTGTAGGCATCATAAGGTGTGCAAACAATAGGTTCTCCCCTTATGTTAAAAGAGGTATTTATCAGGATGGGTATCCCAGATAGTCTTCCAAACTCTTTAATCAAATCATAATACAATTGATTCTGATGCTTTCTTATTGTTTGTAGCCTGCCAGAGCCGTCAACATGGGTTACAGATGGTATTTTATTTTGCCATTCTTTTTTAATGGGGTATACCATGAGCATAAAATCAGTTGGTTCTGGTATTGGAACATCACAATCAAAGTATTTCAAAGCGTCATCTTCACAAACAACTGGCGCAAAAGGCCTGAACTTCTCGCGGTGCTTTACTTTTTGGTTAAGTATCTCCTGCATTTGAGGATTGCATGGATTTGATAAAATGCTTCTTGCCCCTAATGCCCTAGGTCCCCATTCCATTCCTAATTGAAACCATCCAACAACATTATTATCATAGATAAGCTTTGCAGTAGTTTTTACTAGATCATCTTCATTTTCAAATTCAGAATATTTTATTTTATTTTTTTCCAAAAAGAATTTTATATCGTTATCAGAAAATTTCGGGCCGAGGTATGCATTCCTAAATACATAATTTCTTCTATTGTTTAGTAAAGTGTAGTAGATATATGCTGCTGCCCCTATGCTTGTTCCTCCATCTCCTGGATCAGGCTGTGACCATATATTTTTAAAGCCAGTATTTCTTAATATCTTTCCGTTATAGACGCTATTTAACGCAACTCCTCCTGCAAGAACAATGTTATCA
>JAZDMC010000007.1:0-9180 GCA_043801325.1 Candidatus Woesearchaeota archaeon
GCAGTCTATTGTAACGAAATAATTGAAACCTCAAAAAATGCTGATTTATTAATTCTTGAATGTTCTTTCCCAGATAAAGAGGAAGATCATTTAACACCTTCTTTGTGCGGCAAAATAGCCACTAAGGCCAAGGTGAAAAAACTTGTTTTAACCCATTTCTACCCAGAATGTGACAAAGTTGATGTGAAAAAGCAGTGCAGCAAAGAATATAATGGAAAGATTATTGTGGCTAAGGATTTTATGGGGATAAAGGTGTAATATTAACGTTATTTAAAAACAAACAATATATACAATAAAATACAGAAAAGTTTATAAATACTAAACGTTTTCTATATGGTATGGATATTACACAGATATTTACTAAGAAAAATATTGAAATTTTAAGGCTTTTGTCCAAAGAAAGCCTGCATATTAGAGACATAGCTGGTAAGCTGGATATTTCCCCTGCTAAAGTCCATTCTACAATACAATTGTTCAAAAAAAACAATTTAGTTAAGGAAGCTAAAGATAAGAATAAGATAATAATAAGCTTAAACAAAGAAAGCTCATTATTAAAGGAAATACAGAACTTGCTTGATGCTAATAATACAGATACTTCTTTTGAGCCAAAAATGAATATTTTTGATACTATAAGCCCGTTAGATTTTAGGTATTACGGCAGAAATGAGAAAATATTCCGTAAATTACAGCCATATCTGAGCGAAAATGGGATGATGAGGTATATGGCTCTTGTGGAAAGTGCTTTAACAAGAACTCTTGCAAAAAATAATGTGTGCAGCAAAAAAATTGCTGATGAAGTTGAGAAAGCATGCAAAAAAATAACTGCTGAAGAGGTTTATGTTGAAGAGGATAAATTAAAGCATAATGTTCGGGCTTTGGTTAATTGCATCAGGAATAAAGTAAGTGGTGAGGCAAAACCGTTTATTCACTTTACTACAACAAGCCATGATATAATAGCAACTGCAGATGCCTTAAGATATAAGGAATTTACTCAGGAAGTTTTAGTTCCGCAATTGATTGAGTTCGAGAAGACCTTAATTGACTTGGCTTTGCGGGAAAAAGACACTATACAGGTTGGAAGAACTCATGGACAGCATGCTGTTCCAATTACATTTGGCTTTGCTATTGCACAGTATGTCTCAAGATTTGGCGGAAGTATTTTGAAAATTAGGAAAAATGGGAATAATTTACGCGGTAAAATAGCAGGAGCTGTTGGAAGCTATAATGCTTCTTCATTGTTTTTTAAGGATCCTGAAGAGTTTGAGAAACAGGTACTGTCTGAGCTAAATTTGAAGGCTTCTCCTATATCCACACAAATACCTGAAGCAGAGTTTATTGTTGATTATGTCAATGCTGTTCTTGAGAGTTTTGGTGTTTTAGCTAATTTATCTGATGATATGCGCAACTTGCAGAGGTCAGAGATAGGAGAGGTAGGAGAGATTTTTACAGCCAAGCAAGTTGGTTCTTCTACAATGCCTCAGAAAAGAAATCCAATAAACTTTGAGAATGTTAAAAGCTTATGGAAAGAGTTTATGCCCCGGATTGTAACAGTATATATGGACCAGATTTCAGAGCATCAAAGAGATTTAACAAATTCAGCATCTTCCAGATTTATACCAGAGATTTTAGCGGCACTTTACCTTTCTGTTGCAAGATTGAACAAAACAATGCTGAGCTTAAGGGTCGATAAAGATAATTTAAGGAAGAATTTTGAGATGAATAAAGGCCTAATTGTTGCAGAGCCGTTGTATATTCTTTTAGCTGCGCATGCTCATCCAGATGCTCATGAAACTGTTAAACAGCTTACTTTGAAAGCGCAGGCATTGAAAAAACCTTTGACAGAGATAATTAAAAAAGAAAAATCATTGCAGCAATATCTTAAGAAGTTTACTAAAGAACAATTGAAAATTATTAATAATCCTGAAAATTATGTTGGAATTGCATCTGAGAAAACAAAAAGTGTTTGTGGGTTTTGGAAAAGGGAATTGAAGGTATAAAGTTTATTGTTAAAACCTAATTTTAATATACAAAAAAGTAAACTGGTTTACAAAAACGTAAGATTTATATAGTAGCATTACTCAGAGCAGAATACATAAATTTTTTAAAAAATAGCTTAACAATGCAAACTGGAGCAAGGATCCTGACAATTAAAATATATGTAAAGTGTGCATATTTATTTTAAGATATTATTTCTAATAACATATCCTGAAGAGGTGATACTATGGAAAGAGATGAAAAAATCATGAAAAAAATGGTAACAAATATTGTAGAAAACAATGAGAAAGTGTTGGGCCAAGAGCCAGATACCAACAAATTCAGCAAAATTGTGCCTACGTTGCTGAAGAAAGGCCTGGACAACATAAATCTGTCAATGTTCAGTCCAGAACTAAAATTTAACATTCTGACTGCGTTAGGAGAAGGCTATAAGAGAAAAGGAAATCTTAATGATGCTGTTAAGTCTTTTGTCCTTGCAGGAAACAGGGAAAAGCTGAATGAAGTAGCAAAAGACTATGAACGGCTGCTTCAGTTCCATAATTGCATTGAAGTTTATAAGCTGGCAAATAATAAAGAAAAATTGCTTGAGCTTGGCAAGAAGTGCCTTGAAGAAAGCAGGTTGGAGCCTGCAATAGAAGCGTTTATGACATTAGGAGACAATAGCCAGCTGCTTGAAGTAGGTGAGCAGTGCATAAGCAAATACAGGTTTGACTATGCCTTTGAGATATTTTCTGCTATAAAAGACAAAAATATGCTGATTGGGCTTGGAAATGCATGCATAAAGGAAAATAAGTATAATTATGCTATCAAGGCATTTGAATTAGCTGATGACAAGGAAAAACTGAATTTGGTAGGAGACCTATGCATCAAAGAGGAAAAAATATCCCAAGCGTTAGAGGCATATGGCTTAGCTGGAAATGAAACAATGACAGAGTTTATAAAAGAAAACTTTCATGAATGAAAGCAAAAAAATGGAAACTACTCTTTTAAATGACTCTTACTTAATGGAAAAAAAATTTGAATTAATGATAGAGTCTATTAACAAGAGGGTAGCCAATGAGCTAAATGCATTAAAAAATATGATTTGCAACATAAACAGCGAAGTTGCTGAGATTAAAAAACAGCTTAACAATGTGCAAAAAGCATCCCCTGCAGTTTTTGAAAATAGCAATAATTCAAATAGTAAAGTTGCTAATGTCCAACTTAAATCTCGGGATAATGTGGCGGTAAAACCAAGATATGGAGACTATGCTCCAGAGGATGTGCCAATAGAAAAGTTTTTTTATTTTGGCAATAAAAAAATAAGGTGAGAAAAATGGAAAAAAAGATGTCCTTATCTTTATACCAATGTGCTTTATGCACACTAAAGTTTAAATTTGATAAGATAAAATACAGCAAAGACGGAAAGAAGCTCATATGTATTGATTGCCATAATAAAATAATAAAAAAAGACCAAAAGGTTCAAGTTAATGAAAACAAGCAAAACCTTGAAACAAAACAAAGGACAAGCCAGCCTAGAGAAGGAGGCATTAAAGTAATATGTGTAAAATGTAATTACAATTTTTCTTATAGGCCAAACTTAAAGTTAATATGCCCCTATTGCGGTGGAAATAAGATTAAGAAATATGATGAGTTTAGTGCCGATAAGCTCATTAAGGACTCTTCAAAAGAGTATTAATCATTATTCATTATTAACATGTTATTATAGTACACTAACAAATTCTAAAATTTTATAAACAAACCAAAAATACAGATATGTTGATGCCGGGATCGCATAACCTGGTATTGCACAGGCCTGGAACTGCATGTTTCAGCCTCAAGCAAGCCTGGCCCGTTAAGGGCGTCTGGGTTCAAAAACAGTATAATCCAACCTTTTATCGCATCAACTTTGTTGTTGCTCAACTAAAAAACCGGATTTCTGTTTGAAAGTCCCAGTCCCGGCGCCATTTTTTAAAAGCAAAGTTTTTATAGAGTTCTAAAGCGCTATTGAGTTAAAATGATATGCTTAGGAATAGAATCAACAGCCCACACATTCGGAGTAGGGATAATAACAGACAAAGGTAAAGTCCTGGCTAATGCTTCAGATTCTTTTAAGACAGAGAAAGGGGGCTTAATACCTCATGAATTAGGAGTGCATCATAATGAGGTAAAAGACAAAATTCTTCAGGATGCTTTGGAACAGGCTAAAATAGGTTTGAAAGATATTGGTTTAGTTTCTTTTTCCCAAGGCCCGGGAATACATCCTGCTTTATTGACTGGAATGAGGATGGCAAAAGAAATTGCTTCTAAACATAAAATTCCATTAGTTGGAGTTAATCATTGTGTTGCTCACCTGGAAATAGGAAAATTACTGACAAAAGCTGCTGACCCTGTTTTATTGTATGCAAGCGGAGCAAATACCCAGGTTATTGCATACGAATCTGGAAAGTATAGAATTTTTGGAGAAACTCTTGATCAGGGAATAGGAAATTTTATTGACGCTTTTGCAAGGTACATGGGTTTGGGTTTTCCAGGAGGACCAAAAATTGAAAAGCTTGCTTTACAAAGCAAGAATTATGTTGAATTACCGTATGTTGTAAAGGGAATGGATGTAAGCTTTTCCGGAATTTTAACAAATCTGAAAGTAAAGTATGATTCTAAAAAGTATAAGATAGAGGATTTATGCTATTCATTGCAGGAAACTGTTTTTGCAATGCTAATAGAGGTAAGTGAAAGGGCAATGGCTCATACAGGAAAAAAAGAATTGTTATTGGGAGGGGGAGTTGCCTGCAATAAAAGACTGCAGGAAATGTGCAATATAATGTGCAAAGAAAGGAATGCTAAATTATTTGTTCCTGAAAACCGCTTTTTAGTGGATAATGCCTTAATGATAGCATGGCAAGGGGTGTTACAAAAAAAAGATGCTGTTAAAAAATATGATGATATAGATATTCATCCCTATGAAAGAACAGATGATGTTAAAGTTACATGGAACTAATCACTTTTGATTATGCGCTTTCTCAAACTGCTTCTCTTCTTTTGGCGCTAGCTCTTCAAATATAGCTCCACAATCTCTGCATACTATTTGCTGAACCTTTTTGTTATAGTAAACATTCTTGCTTCCGCACTCAGCGCATTCATCTTTTTTTAGGCTTGCCATTTTTCCTCAATACTTTTTATCCTATCGTTAAATATTTTATTTACACATCTTTAGCCGCATGGTATGCCGCTAATATTAATTTTTTCTGAGCCTACGCCAGCCTGCTCTGGAGTTAGGTATATTATATTTCCGTTTTCATCCTCAAGAAACAAGCAGAACTCATTTTTAACCCTTAGTTTCTTTTTTATTTCTGAGTAGTCCTCTCCAAGCAGCTCTTCAAGCCTTGTTTTATTAACCTCAACCCCCTCTATAATTCCTACATCAGAATCTTCCGATGCTATATTTTTCAGGACTCTTGAAGCGTCCTCCTGCAGCTCGCGTGTCTTGTCATCCGGATTGTTATTGAGAATCGAATAAAAAATGAAAATTGTTCCCATGAAGATTACAATTGCTATCATTATGTCCATAGACCATGTCTGCGATTTTTTCATTTTTAATATCTTTAGAATTTTATCTTCTTATAAACTTTTTGTTAATCAATTATTTGCACTGTTCGCCATTGATGTAAATTTTCTCAGAGCCTATGGCTAAGTTGTCTAGGTTGTCAATTTGCACAATATTCCCGCTTACATCCTCTAAAAAAATACAGAAATCACGCCTTATTCCCAGCATGCTTTTTATTTCATCATAACTCATTTCATCTAAGTTCCTGACTTTTTCCACTATAAGCTCGTTTGACTCTTTGTTAATGAGGGTGTTTAATACAATTTCAGCTTCTTGCTCAAGATCAGCTGTAGAAGTAAGAGCAGTTTTTATTATTACGACTAATGCTAAAATAATTAGGAATCTTATTGCGTTGTTGTAATTGAGCCATTCCAGATTTTTTACTTCCTTATTCTTTGACATTTTATTTGCATGTGACAACCACAAGTTTTGTAAGCTTGCCTTTGTAGGTAATGACTTTTGTTAGCTTTATTATGTTCTGGCCTTCGCATGTGACAGTTGCCTTTACATCTGTCTTTGGCTGCGGGCATCCTTCTGCACATTCTACTTCGCGAGTAGTATCATATTCCCTTATCCAGCCAGGTTGCGCAAGATTGCAAATTTGTTTTGTGGTTTCATCACAGAATTCACATCCATTAATTCCGTCACATTCTTTATGTATTAAATCATCTCCTGCATAAGTGCAGTCGTCTTTGCATGTTGTGGATGAAATTAAGGTAAAGTCCATGTTTTTTAGGTTTTCTTTTGGAGCTAAGGTTATGCTTTTTGTTTCAGAAACATAGCCGCTTGCAGAAGCTGTTATTTTATAAGCTCCACATAAGGTATATGATATTTTATAATTTCCTGACGGATTTGAATATTCACTATATCCTTTAATTCCCAGTGCATCAATTCTTGAATCATCAATTTTATTGTCTTCTGTATCTTTTACATTTCCTTGGATTGAACCTGCACAGTCTGAATCCTTGCAATCAATCATGGTATCGCAGTCATTATCTACGCTATCAGAGCAGTCTGCTTCTGCAGGGTTAGGCTGAGTTACCCATTGGCAGCTTGGTGAACAAACCTGGTAATCTGAACCAGAACATCTGATATCGCCAGGGCTGCATGGCCCGCAAGGTTCCTCATCTCCTCCTCCGTCATCTCCTCCCCCTTGGGGAATGTCGGGCCAGTATTCTCCAGAATCAGATGGTGTTGCTATTCCTATCCCCATTTCACCGGTTAAAGGATTTATATAATCAAAAAATCTGGTTCCGTCTGGCGTTATTGCATTTAAGGGTGCGTTGTCAACTACTACTTGAATAGTTTTACCATCCACAGTATGAACAGTAATGGTTTGCCCTTCTACTACAGGGCTATTTGTATTTGCAGTATAAAAACCCGTTTCGTGAGATATGGGGTCGGTGTACCACGCACCTGGTCCTAGTGGTGAATTACCACCATTATCACCAGAAGAGGGAAAAATGCCAGCATCAATTAAAACAGGATCATCTGCAGGGTCATAAGCTACTCCCTGCTCAGTTGTTGGGCCGTCATCAACTGAGGTGCCATCATAAGTCCATCCATCATCACTAGACCAGCCCCAGCCCTCATCTCCATAAGCATGTGCCGCTATTGCTGTTAATAATAAGGTTAGTGTAAATAGAATTATTAATAGAAAATATCTTAATTTAGATGGGTATAATTTCATTTACAATCCTCTTTTTTATACTAAAAGGTTATATTGAACCTATTATATTTAAATATATCGCATATTTTATAGTTGCTTAATATTATTTCTGCAAATCTATCCCAAGCATAACTGATGCATTCTTGTAAGCGATTTTTTCTGCCACATTATCTGGCAATTGCTCTAATAATGCCCGCTGAGAATCCATAATATCCACATAAACATACTTCTTCCATAAATCAGGAAAAGGTGTATCAGAACCTGTCATAATTCTATCCCGGTATTTTACCAGTAGATTTTTCCATTCAGACTTTAATATGCCGTTTTCCGTTGTAATAGGATTTTTTTCTCTTCCATATATCCTAGAAGGGTCTAATGCAGAAAGGTCAATGTAAAGGTTTCCATAAGTTTCAAATAATCTTTCTATAGTGGATGATTCAGCCCTGCCGGCATGAGCCCAGATAACTTTTGGTGTTGGATTATCTTTCAGCAGTTTTTCAAGTTCTTTTACTGTTGTCTCTTCTGCTTCCATATGAATTACTATGGGAACATTATATTTTGCAGCAAGCTCAAGCATATGATAAACACTGTCACTTGTTGCAGGAATATTAATGTCAGGAGCGTTTCGTTGCGGTATAGCATAATGCCTTAACAGCACCTCACCTAAACCTTTGAATTCATTAGTTTGAAGTGCTTGCTCAACATAATTATCTATAAAGCCAGGACGTTGTTGTATCCATTCTTTATTTTGAAATCCAACAAAAGCAACAAACTTGTCAGGGTATTGTGAGGCTAAAGATTGTGCTGCATCATATGGATGTCCACTATTAGGCATAATTACAGCTTTTACTACATTCGCACGGCTCATGTTCTCCAGCATTAATTCAGTTGAGATATCAGGTTGCCAATGCGCATGCATATCAATTATGGGGTATGATTTAGTTTCTAACATAGGTTCAGCATTAGGTGTGGTATTATAACATCCGAAAGCGCTACCAGCGAGTATGGAAGCTGCAACTCCGATTACGATTGGCTTTGCTGCTTTACGCACTATGTCTTTTAAATTCATAATTAGAATACTGTATAAACTGCTATTTAAACCTTTCTATTTTATTGTTACGAGAAAGTGGTGAAACTAGTGAAATCCTGCTATTGAAAAAGACACCAAAAAGTATTTAAATCTTCCTAAGTTGCTTAGGCAACTAGGTTGATATAAAAAAGAGGTTATTTATGAAAAAACAAAAACTGAGATTTTCTAGGAATAACTATTTTTTATGCTTTATTTCCATCATAATCCTGTTTGCAGCTGCATTTTTATTTTTATTGAATGGGCAAGAGGGAGAATGGAAGGGATTTGATAAAACATCCATAGAAGATTACAATTGCAAAGACTGCAATGTAATCATTATTTCTGTTACAAACCTGAGGAATGACCATTTGGGCTATAATGGATATTTCAGGGATACAAGCCCTAATATTGATGAGCTTGCTGCTAACAGCTTGATTTTTGATAATACTTTTTCCCATGCGAGCTGGACATTGCCTGTGGGAATTTCATTTTTTACATCTCTATATCCTTTTACACATAAAATCATGAATAGATGGACTGGCAAAATCAATCTAAGTAGTGATACAATAACATTGCCTCAGATATTAAATGAGCATGGCTATGTTACTGCTGCGTTTACTGGAGGTTTTGATTATGGCGATAGGTATGGGCTCATCTCAAAATTTGATTACTATTCTTATCTTGAAGTAGATTATAAATATAGCCAGCGTTATGGCAGTTTTAAGGATAATCTGCAGAATGCAACTAAGTGGCTGAGAGAGCATAAGGATGAAAAATTCCTGCTTTTTTTCCAGGGTTTTGATACGCATTGCCCGTTCACCTTTCCGACTGAAAATAATGTTTTTGACCAGAACTATAAAGGCA
>JAZDMC010000011.1:0-13622 GCA_043801325.1 Candidatus Woesearchaeota archaeon
ATAGTCTTACCCGTATTACTACTTAACGTAGGAGGGAAGATGGACAAGAACTTAATAGCAAACACATTAAAGAACCTGAAAGAGAATTCTCCTAAAAAGAATTTCAAGCAAAGCGTAGACCTAATTATAAATCTCAAAGGCCTTGACTTAAAAAAACCAGACCACCAAATAAATATATTTGCCACTCTGCCCCATGATACCGGGAAGAAGATTTCTGTTTGCGCATTTGTTGATGCAGATATGGAAAAAAAGGCAAAAGAAGCTTGTGATGAAGTTATTTTGCCAGACCAATTTGCTAAGTTCAAAAACAAGTCAGAAATAAAAAAGCTTGCAAATAAGTATAATTTCTTTGTTGCGCAGGCATCAATTATGCCAAAAGTGGCTACAGTATTTGGCCGTTATCTAGGGCCTAGGGGGAAGATGCCAAACCCAAAAATAGGCAGTGTTCTCCCGCCAACTGCCAATATGAAGCAGTTATATGACAAGCTAAAAAATACAATAAGCCTTGTAACAAAAAATGAGCCGACTATAAAGTGCAGGGTAGGCAATGAAGATACAAGTGATGATGCCCTTATTGACAACATATTGACAGTTTATAACTCTATAATACCAAAACTTCCAAACGAGAAGCATAATGTAAAAAGCGTTATGATAAAGCTTACAATGGGCCCTGCTTTTGCTATAAGCAAGGCTGCAGAAGAAAAGGACGATAAGAAGCAGGGCAAAATAAAAGCTGTGCAAAATCCAAAAGAGCCAAGCAAAGAAGAGAAGCCGCAAGAACAGGCAAAAGAAGAAAAGCCTGAAGGCAAGAAACCACAACAGCAAAAAAAACCCCTTAAAAATAAGGCTAAGGAAAACAAAAAACAAACCAAGTAAAAATGGCCAAGAAAATCCAGGAATACAAAAAGAAAATTGTGCAGGATATGGTTAATTTAGCTAAGCAGCATTCCATCATAGGTGTAGTAAATATGGAAAATCTGCCTGCTCCGCAGCTGCAGGCAATGAGAGCAGACCTAAGGGGAAAAATTAACTTATTCATGACAAAGAAAAGGTTCATAAAAATTGCCCTGGAAAAAATAAAGGCTGAAAAGATTCATGTAGAGGAGCTTGAAAAATATCTTGAGGGAATGCCTGCTCTTGTTTTCACAAATGAAAGCCCGTTTAAATTAAGCAGAATACTGCAAAAAAGCAAAACAAGCGCGCCTGCAAAAGCAGGGCAGATAGCGCCAAATGACATAATTGTAAGGAAAGGCCCTACACCATTTGCTCCAGGCCCAATAATAAGTGAGCTAAGCGAAGCTGGATTAAAAGTAGGCGTAGAAGGGGGAAAAGTAGCAGTTAAGGAAGATACAGTTGTTGCCAAAAAAGGAGATAAGATAAAGCCAAAAGTAGCAGAAATTTTGACAAGGCTGGACATAAAGCCTATGCAGGTAGGTCTTGGCCTAGTTGCTGCTTATGAAGACGGAATAATTTATCAAAGAGATATTCTTGAAATAGATGAAAAACAATATTCTGATAATATAAACCTTGCTGCAACAGAAGCATTTAACCTTGCATTTGATATTACCTATATCACAAAAGACAATGTTGAATTGTTAATAGCTAAAGCATTCAACGATGCAAAAGCTCTTGGAATAAGCCAAAAAATATTTGATGAGGGCATTATTGAAGAATTATTGGGTCAAGCAGAAAGAGAAATGCTTGGATTAAAGGGCGATGCAAATATTGAAACAAAAGCTCCAGAAGTTAAGAAAGAAGCTAAACCAAAAGAAGAGCCAAAACCAGAATTAAAAGAAGAACCTAAAGAAGAAAAAAAGATTAAAGCTTCAATTCAAGAAGAGGTTGAAAAGAAAGAGGAGAAAATTCTCGAAGAAGAAGAAAGGATTATTGAAGAAGAAAAACAGCTAGAGGAAGAAAAACCAAAAGAAGTTCCTATCGGCAAACTTTCGAGCGAAAGCGAGAAAGGTTTAGAAACGCCAGAGGCGTTTCAAAAAGAAGTTCAGGAAGCAGTAAAGGAAGAAGAGGAAAAGAAGCTCGAAAAAGAAAGAATAGACGAAGAAAAAGAGCTTGAAAAAATAGAAAAGCAAAAAAAGAAAGTAAAAGAAACAAAAGAACGGCCAGCGGAAGATGATGTCGATAAAAAAGTAAAAATAATGGTGGAGCAAACAAAGAAATTCGCAGCAGGAACAGAAGAAACTGCAGAAGATATCCTTAAGGAAGTAAATGAAGAAGAAAAAGAAGAACCAAAGGAAAGTAAAGCAGAGGTTCCATCTACTCACAATCTAAAAAAGCAAAAAGAGGAAAAAGAAACCAAACAGGATAAAGGCCAAAAAGAAGTTGAAGAGCTGGCAAAAGAGCTCTTGAGAAAAGGCACATTAAGAAAAAAATAATTGTAATAAATACATGGAGGAATAAAAAATGGAATATGTCTACACAGCAATGTTACTACACAAAGCAGGGCAAAAAATTGATGAAGGCAGTGTAAAGAAAGTGTTGGAAGCTGCCGGCGTTAAGGTAGATGAAGCACGAGTCAAAGCTTTAGTTGCCGCTTTGGAAGGAGTAAACATTGAAGAAGCTATTAAGAAAGCAGCAATACCAGTTGCCGCACTAGCTGCACCAGCCGCACCTGCTGCAGAAGGAAGTAAAGCTGATGAAAAGAAAAGCGTAGCAGAAGAAAAGAAAAGTGAAGAACAAGCAGCTGCTGGATTAGGAGCACTATTCGGTTAAATCTCTTTTTTTTATTTTCATTTTTATATGTTTAGCCTTCCACTAGTTTTAACCGTATTAGATTAAAATAGAAAAACAAATTTACCCATATTAACAATATTTTTATACTTCTTATATTTACAAATAGAAAATGAATCCAGAAAATAAGGTAAAAAAAGGGCTATTTGCAGAGCTGGATAAGCTAAGGAATGAAATAAATTCTTTTAGGAATGAGCTGAATAAGGTTGATAAAGATAAGGAATTATGCTTTAGGAGTAAAGAGTCTATATTCAGCAGTATAAGGGAAAAGATTAAGTTTATAAGGGAAAATAAGGATAAACGGGACAATTTAACAAAGAAGGTAAAGGAATTAAAGGAAAAAAGAGACAAGCTTAACGAAGAGACAAGGAAAAAAAGTTCTGAGGTTGTTAGATTAAAAAGTGAACTAGACAATCTGATAAAAAAATCAAAGGTTAAGGATCCCTATAGGATAAAGGGAGACATAGATCAGATAGAGGTAAAGCTAGAGACAGAGCCAATGTCATTTGAAAAAGAGAAGGAGCTGTCAAAAAAGCTCAAAATACTGAAAAAATTCCTTAGCGAAGCAACTGAAATAATTAGCTCCCTAGACAAAGTAAAAAAACTGAATTTAGAGATAAGCCCGGCAAGAAAAAATACCAGTGAAATGCACAACCAAATTCAAAAACTGGCAGCAGAGAGCCAAGAACTGCACGAGGGAATAATAAAAGCCTCAAAAGAGATAGACGAGCTGAAAGGCAGGGAAGAAGAGGCATTCAAAAATTTTGTAAATCTTAAGAAAAATTTCAATGAAATAAACAACAAACTAAAGGAAAAGCTAAGTGAAGTGAATAAAGTTAAAGAAAATATTAACAAATTCCAGCTGGAGGAAGATGAGAAAAATAAGCTAAAGGAAGGCATGATTATCAAAACTAAAGAGCATGAAATAGAAGAAAAGATTAAACAAGGTAAAAAACTGACCACTGACGATTTTCTTGCATTTCAGGAAATAATCAAGAATGAAAAATAAAACGCATTTTAATTCCTTAATATACATATTAAATATGCTAAGAGCTAGTAGAAAATAATAACCAAAGATAGAACTAAGCTATTTTTATTCTTTTTTAGAACTAAACTCAGTAAATCCGCATTTTCCGCATGTAAGCCTATCTTTATGTTTCGCTAGAAAATTTCCCGCCCCGCATTTTGAGCAGAAAGTATTTTTCCTCTCAGCTTTATTTCCTGACACGTTATAAAGCTTCCATATCTGCATAGCTTTTTTCTCGTTCTTTTTTTTCTTTGCCATATTTATTTACCTTCTTTTTTCACTGCTTCTTTTGGTTTTTTCTCTTGTTTTGCTTCAGGTTTGCTTTCTTTTTCTGCTTCGCCGTCTTCTTCTTTAACTCCCTTTTTCTTTTTACCGCTTCCCTTTTTCCCTGTTTCAATTTTGTTTAGGGCATCTTCATTTTCATAAACATAAGCTATATTTTTTGCCTTCTTTAGCCCGTAATCAGTATAAATCCCCTTAACCACAATTAATTTTTCATTTTTGCCTAAATCTTTGCCCAATCTGCTCTTGATTTCTTCTCTTGAAGGAGTTGCACTTTCAAATATAATTTCTACTTCAACCTTTGTTCTTGAGAGCAGAGGGTCTTCCTTTTTGCCGATAATTTTTATTTCCATAGAAAAATCACCTGGATTTTATTGCATATTCTCCTTTTACTTTTATTCCTATCTTCTCTGCAATTGCAGATTTATTTGCATCCAATACATACAATCTTCCCTGCCAGTTTATAGAAAATTGATTGCTTTTGCATATGGGACATATATTCCCGTCAACAAAAATCCTGCATTTCTTGCATACTTTTTTTTTCATCTTAAATACCATAAATTATTTTTTCTTTTTATCCTTTTTGGAATCTTTATTTGTTTCTTTTTTCTCTTCGTTTTGCTCTTCTTCTATCCAATCAATCCTTCCCAGCCCTTGCTGCCTCATTGTAAGCCCTAATTTTAGATTCAATAGATCCTTAAATGAAATAGCTATTATCCTTGCTCTGCAGATATCATTAACTTTCAAGCTTTTCTTGCTCTCTTTTCCAGATAAGGTTTTTTCCTTGCTGAAACTTACAAAATCATCCATCGCTTGGCTTATATGTATCATGCCATCTACAGGTCCCAAGGTTATGAAAGCCCCAAAATCCACTATATCTCTTATCCTTCCTAACACAACTTCCTGCAGTTCAGGCTTAAAGCTTAAAATCTCGAATGTTGTTTCATAATACGAAGAGCCATCACCAGGTATTATAACACCGTCCCCTATCTCTTTTATCCCTCCAACATCTATAACAACGCCAATGTCCTTTGATATATGGCCTTCATATTTCTTCTTTATGCTCTTTATAACCGCTTCATTTACATCCAGATTAAACAAGTTTGGAGGCACTCTTACACGGTCTTTAAGTTCTATTTTGTAATACATTTTCCCTGCGAAAGTACGAATCGTTTTATAAACCTTTCTTAACTTTTGTGCAAATAAAACGCTTAAAAAATAGCATCCAGCTTTCCAATTGCACTTTGGAGGACTTTAATCAAAGCCCTTGTCATTGATGATAGCAAGCACTTTTTTCTGCTTTAATACAATGACTCTTACATTATGGTTAATAAGCCTCCTTTTTAAATCTTTGTCTTGCGTTGCCACGATATAGCCGTCTTTGGAAGAAAGCTCAATAATTAGGTCATCTGTTCTTTTGCTGCTTTTCGTATTTATGACCTTGACATCTTTAATTGCTATAAGCTTTAAAGCAATCTTTGCAGCATCCCTGTCCTTGCCTCTCTGCGTCACAACAATATTTTTAAGCTCCTCCACGCTCTTGTCAAGAACAAAAAGCCCATACTTGAATGTTGCTAGTTTGCCTATATTGGTAAATATATCTACTTTAAACTGGTAAGGGATAAGCAAAAAGTTAGTGTCCAGCAATATTTTCTTCATTGGTATTGAAAAATTATTTTTTATTAATCAATGGTTTTGCGTCTTTGCTTTTATTATTGTTTTTGATTTTTTATATACCTTTATTATATTTTGCATTAAATTATTTTTTATTTTCAATTATTGGATTTTTAATGTTGTTTTTTATTTATATTGTACTATTCTTCAATGATTTTTTATTATTTTACTTATTTTTATTGAATTATTACCATTGTACTGCTATGCCAATTATAAACATTTTTATAATTAATCGTAAACCAGATAGTATTATGAAAGGATTTTTAACAACACATAAGGGCATGGAGGATATTGCCGCTTTAGAGGTAAAGGAACTTATAGGAACCATCTCAAAAACAAATGAAGCATACATAACTTTTAACATAAAAAACTACGAAGATTTGTTTAAATTATGCTATAAATCGCAATCTGCTATTGGAATTTATTATTTTCTCAAAGAATTCAATTATGGAGACCTTTTCAACGATTTCAAAAAAAATATCAGTAAAATTGACTTCAATGAATGGCTAAGCGTAAATACAACATTCAGGGTAAAGTGCAGGAAAATTTGTGAAAATAGCACATCAACACCCGATATAGAAAAAAAATTAGGAGAGCTGATAATAAGCCATGTGCAGGAAAAATGCAGCTATGATCAAAAAGTTGACCTAGAGAATCCAGATATCGCAATATTTGTCCATTTGACTTCAAATAAGTGTTGCATTGGCATAGATTTTGCTGGTTTTGACTTAAGCAAAAGAACCTACAATATTTTTTCTCATTCAGCTGCAATAAAAGGGACAATAGCGTATTCTCTTGTAAGATTATCAGACTATAATAAAAATGAAATACTGCTGGATCCTTTCTCAGGATCAGGGACAATACCAATAGAAGCAGCTTTATTTGCATCAAGCTTTCCAGTCAATTTCTTCAGCAAGGAAAAATTTGCTTTTTTAAAGTTTAATAAATTCAAGGATTTTAATTTCAATAAATTATTCAAAAAACTAGACCAAGAAATATCAGCCGATAAATTAGAGATTTATAATATAGACTCTTTAATGAAATGCATTAATTACTCAAAGAAGAACAGTAAAATAGCAGGCATAGGCAAAAAGATAAGCTTCAGTCGGACAGATGTGGAATGGCTGGACACAAAATTCGAGAAAGGCAAAATTGGCAAAATAGCCGCAAAACTTCCTTCATTGCAAAAAAAAGATAGCAGCAATATTTACAATGAGTTCTTTTATCAGGCAGATTTTGTTTTGAATAAAAAAGGAAAAATTGCCTTGATAGGGGATACTGATATGGTGGAAAAATATTCAGCAAAACATAACTTTAAAATTTCTGGCAAAAAAGGCATTTTTAGCGGAAAAAAGAAATATGAAGTTTTCGTATTAAATAAGTGAAAACAAAATAAAGAAAAGTATATAAATACCTAATGCACAGTTAAGCATCAAGATGGTAAAAGTAAGAAAGACAAGTTCATTTGAAAAGATGCTTCTTATAGTTGGGTTGCTTGTTCTTGTTATGGGCTACATGCTGATAAATAAGACTTATGTTGCAGAAGGAAGTGTTATGAGCTGGGGATTCCTCCAAACTATATTTTTATGGATGCTGATGGTAATATTCATAATTCTCCTTGCAATAGGGGAGGACATAAAAGAAGGAATTCTTCTAGATCAGCTTGAAGAGATAAAGTCCCTTAAAGAAACCTTTCTTAAGGGAAAGAAAAAATAGGGTTCTTAGAACTAAGTCTATGCCAATCAGGGGAAAAAAGGTTAAATTTATAAACAGCGTATCCCCACTTTAAGGTGTAGGGTCAGTACTTAGCTAACGGTGTTACAAGCTACGGCTTGAGAATACTGAGGAAAGTCCACCCACTTAGGATTTTACCTAATGGACACTTGCGAAAGCAAGATTCAGTAATGGATGGCAACCACTCAGAAACGAAACCACCATAAAATAGTATGATGCTCGCGAAGTTTTTGGTGACAAAAACCAGTTAACCAGCTGACGTTTTTTATGGAAAGGATGAAACGGTGAGCCCTGTCTGGTGCAAGTCCGCTGCAATGCAGCTTAAGAGACGCTTAGTTAAATGCTAAGGCAGATGATGTCAGCTGACGCTGATAAAAACATCTGACAGAAGGTGGCTTATTCTGACCCTGCTATTTTTTAATACAATTAAACTAAAAGAAAATGGCACAAGACAAAATTTCAATGCCCTCTGGAATGGGCGGCTTAATGAGGTACTTTGATGAGTACAAGAGCAAGATAAAGATAAAGCCAGGGCATATAATAGTAATGGTTGTAGTTGTTATAGTAATAATGGTATTTCTCTATACTTATGGAAACAGGATTTTTGGGATATAAAAATGATACCCGGAATGAACCCCAGAGATATGCAAAAAGCAATGAAAAGGCTTGGCATCAGGCAGGAAGAAATAGATGCAACTGAAGTAATAATTAAAACAAGCGATAAGGAAATTATAATCCACAATCCGCAGGTAAGCAAGGTTAATATGATGGGTCAGGAAACTTTTCAAGTCGTTGGGCAGCCTGAAGAGCGTTTAATTTCTTCTGAGCCGGAAATAAACCAGGAAGATATTGAAACAGTTATGGAGCAGACAGGCGCAACAGAAGAAAAAGCAAAAGAAGCTATTGAAAACAATGACTATGATTTGGCAAAAGCCATTATGGCTCTAAAAGAGGGATAATAGGTTAATGTAAGTTTTCCTTCTAAAATGGAAAAGTTCCAGGAATTAAGAGACGCAGCATCCAAAAAATTACATCTTGCAGATCATATACTGACTATGACATATCCAATGGTCAATGACCCAAAGCTATTGCTCTCCGCCATTGAAAATTTATTTCTTGCATTTACTTACGGAATGAGCTCTGTGCTTTACTATGAAAGAACCTTTAAGCGCATTCCCCCATTTCCAGACAATTTTACAGCTAAATTTGAGCTGTTCAGGGAAAAATGCTCAAGAAGGTATAACATAGACCAAGAATACTTGAAAATAATGCGCGAAATAAAAGAAATAATAGTGGCCCATAAGAAAAGCCCTATGGAATTTCCAAGAAATCAGTCTTTAGTTATCTGTAATGGGGATTACAGGATGAAGACCATTTCTGCAAATATGATCAAAATTTACGTAGAGAAAGCAAAATTATTTATAAAAAATATGTCTACCATTGTAAGTAAGGACGAAGGAATATTTAATAGATAAGATGAAAGAAGCCCTGGATAATGCAAGAGAGGAATTAAAGAGAGTAGATCACTTGTTCTATGTAAGCCTGAAATACACGCGTACTGCAGACATGATGCGGCATATGGTTGAAAGGCTAATAAACGCATTTTCTTTCGGCATAGAATCTTTGCTTAAATATGCAAAAGAAGAGAAAAAGATCAGTGAAATACCGAATAATCCTGCAATGAGATCTAAATTATTTACTGAAATTTTTACTGATGAGGAAGCTCTTAATTACATTGGCCTTTATCTTAAACTAAGGAAAATAATAAAAGCAGACTACACTAAAAGGGAAGAATTTAGGAGGCATGTTACAATGACATCCACCCTGGATAACAATGAGCTAGTGGAAGTGAATATAGATATCCTAAAGGAATATTACGAAACAGCAAAAAATTTTGTTAATTATGTAAAAAGAACTATTGAAGGGGAAGAAGAGACTTAATGAAAGACATAAAAAACCACCTTATTGAAAAAGGATGGAACAAGAAAGACATAAACAAGACTATAAAGATCATAGAACATGCAAAAAGGAACAAGCACCCAACCATAAAATTTCTGGATAAATCTGTTTATTGGCTCTCCCTTTTGCTTGCAATAATAAAGAATTTTATAATATCACTTGCTTTGATACCTGTGATTATTGTATTTAATGCCCCGCAGCTTTATATCATAATAGCAATAATAGGGATTGCCTTTGGTTTGTTGTTCGAACTGCTGATAAGAAGCATAGAGCACTTGGAAGCCAAGCACCATATTTTTTTGAGCATACTGATTCCTGTAATTACTGTAATAAATTTTGTTATTGTTTTAAATAATATGAAAAAGCTAGTAGGAATAGAAGATCCTCAAAATCCAATAGTTGTTGGAGTTGTCTATGCTGTTTCTTTTATTCTGCCATACATTACTTACCAATTATTTTTGAAGAACAGATAAAAAGTATATTTGAAGATGAATCCAAATATTATAATAATACACGGTTCTTATGGAAATCCAAATCATAATTGGTTTCCTTGGCTAAAAGAAGAGCTAGAAAAATTAAATTGCAGAGCATTTGTACCTGAATTCCCAACACCAAAAAATCAGAATCTGAATACATGGTTAAATATTTTCAAGAATTATGAAACCTATTTAGATGAAAATTCTATTCTTGTTGGGCATAGCATTGCATGTGCATTTATACTTAGCATTTTAGAAAAAATAAATATTAAAATAAAAGCTTCATTTTTAGTAGCAGGCTTTATCGGGCCCTTAGGAAACGAATATTATGATTCAATAAGCAAAACTTTTACACAAAAAGAATTTAACTGGGGAAAAATAAAGAGTAATTGTAGTAACTTCTTTGTTTATTCATCTGACAACGATCCTCATGTTCAATTATCAAAAGGACACGAAATAGCAAAAAACCTTGATTCAAAACTGATTCTTGTGAAGAATGCAGGGCATTTTAACACCCAATCCAGTTATACCAAATTTGAGCTTCTGCTTGATGACATTAAAAGAGTAATATCAAAACTATGACAATTCAAACTAAAAGTTTTTATAGTTTCTGATAAAGAATTGTAGAAAGAGGTTATTGTTATGAAAAAATTGAAAAGATATAAAAAATTTGAGATAGGACTACTTATATTTTTTCTTTTAGCATTTTTATTATCAATGATAAGTCCTGCTACTAAAGGTTTTAGGGGTATGCTATTGATTATTTGGATTTTGCTTATACTTTTAGCTATAAGTGGAGCAATTTTGCCTGACAGATATGGGGGAACGGGATTTATTCTTAAGAAAAAATAACCACAAAACATTTATAAGGCAAAACTTAGTTCTGATTAATTATATATAACTGGCGGTCGTAATTTAATGGTAGAATACAAGACTGTGGATCTTGTTGCGCGAGTTCGATTCTCGCCGTCCGCCCCATTTTATAAAACTAAAATATTTTATCTATTTTGCATTGTATATTTTCTGGTAACAACTAAATCAATAACTTTATAAATTTCAAAACTAATCGGGTTATTGATGGAAACAGGCTACAAAGTTGCGGATGCAATGACCATAAACCCTATTTCTATAAATATAGACACAACATTGCTTGAATGCGCAAAAATAATGTCAGAAAAGCATGTTGGAACTATCGTGATTAAGGACTGGAATTGCCTTGGAATTTTAACAGAGCAGGATATTGTAAGGAAAGCTGTAGTTAATGGAATAAATGTAAATGAAAAAGTTAAGAATTTCATGGAAACAAAATTGATTACAATTTCACCTGATGCAGATATCTATGATGCTCTTATAAAAATGAGGGATAACAATATAAGGCATTTGCCTGTTATAGAAAACAGTGAGATGGTGGGCTTGCTCACATTAAAGGACATTCTTAAGATAGAACCAGAGCTTTTTGAGCTTATTGTCGAAAAATTTGAGTTAAGGGAAGAAAGCAGAAAGCCAATCAACCGCATAATACCCACAGAAGGCATCTGCCAGACATGTGGAGAATATTCTGAAAAAGTAAATGAAGCAGATGGAACCGTTCTTTGTGATAACTGCGCCAAAGAGCAAATTAGCATTAAAGAACAAATCTGACCACAACATTTAAATATATTCTATCCAAATTTTTACTTATGGAACCTTACCCCTTTACCCATAAGGAAATCCCTGCAAATACAACATATATACAATATAAGGGAGTATGGGATATGCAGGATTTATACAAATTTGTAGCCTCTTTTTTCAGCAAGAGCAAATTTAAGTTCTATGAGTCAAAATACATACAAAAGCGTCCAGGGCCTTTCGGGCCTGAAACTTATTATGTCTGGAATGCAACCAGGGATGAAGAAGAATATTATAGATTCGCGATAACTCTCTTTCTGCACACATTCGATACTCAGGATGTAGAAGTTGTCATGAAAGACGGCAGTAAAAGGACATTTACCAAAGGAAGATTATGGATACAATTTAGGGGTGGGGTAGAAATGGATTATGATAAGAGATGGGAAGACAATGCTTTCTATGCTAATTTAAGAAATTTCTACCATAAGTATGTTATAAAGAAAAAGATAGAAGGCATATGGTGGGATAGGATGTATTACAAGGTTTTTCTGAAGTTGCAGTCATTGGTCAAAGAAAGATTAAAGATGGAATCAGAAGGTTACGAACATAGATATTTTGCTGGAGTAAGATAAAATGTCAGAGCTAAGATTAGTTGTTGATCATTTAAGGCTTAATTATACCGGTCCATTTGACGCTAATGCATTATTCAAGCATATAACTGCCTTTCTCAACGAGCGCGGTTTTGATATCAAAATAGATAAAGAATTTGAGCAGAATACAAAAACAGGAAAGCAGATAGAATGGCTAATAATTCCCTGGAAAAGAATAAGTGATTACACCAGACACCATATTAAGGTAAGAATCTTAGTTTACGATTACAATAAATTGGATGCAATAGTAGACAAAAAAAAAGTTAAGATTGGAAACGGAAGAGTTGTAATGTACCTCGATGGTTATCTGGAGTTGGATCAAGAGGAAAGATGGGAATCTACACCCTTTTTCCAGTTTTTAAGGGCAATTTACAATAATTTTATCTTTAAGGTGTATACAGAGAGGTTTGAGCAAAGGTTAAGCTATGATGTGCACCACCTATATCAATCAATAGAACAGTTTTTTAATATGTATAAGCAGTATAAGGTTGTATCAAAAGTGCCTCCGTTTTCAGCAGCTTAAAAATGGTAGAAAAAAAACAAATAGTTTATGATTTAAGGTTAAGTTACAATGGACCTTTATCAATAGAGGAATTTTATGCTGAAGTAGAGAGATGGATGGGTGAAAAAGGCATGCAAAAAGATATAAAAAGAAAATCAGAGGATGTAACATCAAAAGGCAAAAAAATAGAATGGATTATAGAAGCATGGAAGAGTCCAGTAAGAGCTGCCAAGGAAGTGGTCAGAATGCGTGCTTTATTCAACAACATCAAAGAGCTTAAAATTAAGAAAAAAAAGCGCACACTTAAGATAAACCAGGCAGATGTTTTAATAGTTATTGATGGTTTTCTGGAAACAAGCCTGACAGCCAGGTGGACACAAAAACCAATATATTCTTTTTTCAGGACTCTCTATGACAAGTATATCTGGATGATAGGAAGCACTATAACTGAACATCATGAAGGCCCTGTCACCGAAGACTGTTATGACTTGCATAAAAGATTAAAGGCATTCTTTAGTCTGTACAAGATGAAAGTTGAATAAATTATAAGTATTTCTTCTAAATTAGGGCTGTGCCTTCCTAGGGGAGGCGGTTGCCGAGCAAAGCGAGCGCAACTAGGAAAAAATGAAGTTTTTTCTGTTGGTTAGCAGAAGCAAGCAATGACATTTATTAAAATGCCGAGTTGCGTAGCAACAATTTAATCGGCATTTTGACGTCGCTATGCATGAGACTTGTCTCATGCTCGCTTGCAACACCGCTCTGGCACTGTCCTAATAGAATTATTAGCAACATTTAAATATCGTTTTCTTTTCTTTTCTAATACCAGGCAATATGCGAGGGTTACCATTAAGTTAATTCTTATGGTTCCTTAGAGCGAAGCCTGGTCAAACGCGCAGGACTTAAGACTAGTGCCATGATGTGGCACCCATGTGTAAGTGGGATATCCTGTCACTTAGTGTGTCCGA
>JAZDMC010000016.1:0-14422 GCA_043801325.1 Candidatus Woesearchaeota archaeon
TCTCAGCCTGTTTCCAGTCGGTTGCGAGCGAATAGCGAGCACATGGGACTTGCCTTGAAGGCAATGTCACACCTTGCGTGTCGACCGCGCGTAACCAGTCGCGAGAAGGCCGAATGATTGGCCGGGCTACACTATGGGAGCAATAACAATAAGAAAAAGTAATGTATTCTTAAAATTTGTTATTCTCCATATATGAGAAACTTTTAAATACACATCAGAATTCTATCTTAGCCTATGGGCCCGTAGCTCAGCCTGGTTAGATACGTTAACCGTAGACAAAAGCGCCGGTCTTATACGATCACTAATGGTACAAAAACTTAAGCCATTAGAGAGCTAAGCCAGCCGGAAAGATAATAAATCTTGGCTTGAGGTCAGGGGTTCAAATCCCTCCGGGCCCATTAACTTTATCTTCTTGGAATATTTATCGTTTGCAGGTTTGATTAACTTAAGCACCTTTCTAACTCTTTCATTTCCAGATAAAATAATCTGGTTGGATAAATAGGTTTTTCCAGTTCGTTTATCATACACCCTATACTGCAGGGTATTGTTTTTTATTTTTAATTTATAAAATAGCTTAGCTAAAGAATTGACTAAATTAACACTAGCAAAATGAGCCTCAAAAGATGGATATAATTTGTTGTTTTTCTTTCTTAAAATTAGACAAAAATCTGTATCTATAACCCCACGAAGATAACCTGAAATTATTCTGGCATCATTACACTTTTCAATTATAGTTGGTACACTTATTCCAGTCTTTTTACCAACAGGTATATTAAAATAAGTTTTATAAAAATTAACAATTGCTATCGAATAAAATTTAAACCCACTCTCACCACCTTTTTGATACAATCGTACTTTTGGAATGTTATATAGAATTTTCTTGAGAGTTAATACATATTCTAAATAATTTTTCTCGTTAGTGTTAAAAGAATAACAAAATTCATGGCAAGACTTCCATTTGTTGCAAAGATATAAAGATCCATCACCAGTATGGATACCAATATCTTCAGCTAATTCTTCTGTTAAACGCAATGGTAAGATTATACCTTTTTCTCTATCTCTTTTACTAAATTCTATTTTAGATATGTCAAATTTCATTCTAATTACCTCCAAAGTTTTTTATTTCCTCTAAAACTTTGGTGCCTAAAAAAAGAGAATTTAAGCGAAACTGCATAATTGCTTTTTGTGTCAAAGACCGAAAAGCATTATTTAGCAGTTTTGTGTGTTCTCTTTTTCCTAATCTTACAGGATTAGTTATTTATAAACCTCACGCGTGAATGTCCAGTGCTTATTTTCATTATTGAAAATAATTAAAGTTAAACAAAAGTAGAAGAAATGCGCCAGCCGAGATTCGAACTCGGGTCACAGCCTTGGCAAGGCCGTATCTTAACCACTGGACTACTAGCGCATAAAATTAACTCATTAAAAAATGGTGGGCCCGACCAGACTTTCATCAATCTTTCCATTTCCGGGCACCGAGCGAAGCGAGGTGTCCTCTGATGGTTTTGGTCAAGCTTTTGCCGACCAAAAGGAGGGAAAAGATTGTTTTGAACTGGTGACCTACTCGGTGTAAACGAGGTATCATACCGGGCTAGACCACGGGCCCATAAATAGATAAAAGAAAAGTATGCCATATAAAAATGTTTTGTTGCCATTAAATTTAAATACAACCCTCTCTTAAATAATGACTAAATGGACAGCAATGAGAGAATATTCCAGATTCTGTATAATGAAGATGAAGTCACTTGGCAGACTCTGCTTTACGAACTTGTAAAGAAAGAGGGTATGAACCCATGGGATGTTAACATAAGCATGCTTACAAAAACTTACATTCAAACAATAAAGAAACTAAAAGAGCTGGATTTCAGGATTTCAGGAAAAGTATTATTAGCAGCTGCCATTCTATTAAAGATAAAATCAAACAGATTAGTTAATGAGGATTTGTCTGAACTTGACAGGCTGCTTACAGAATCAGAAGAAGGGCTTGCTGAAGAGCTTGACCTGGAAGAGCCCAGAGTTTATGATGATGAAAAACATCCCCTAATTCCAAGAACACCTCAACCAAGAAAAAGAAAAGTCTCTATTTTTGATCTTGTAAATGCTTTGGAAAAAGCCCTTGAAGTAAAAAAACGCAGAGTGTTAAATTCAATCCCTCCAATGGATGTTAGCATACCCAAAAAAACAAGGGATATAACCCAAATAATAAGGGAGATTTATGGGAGGATAAAATCATTTTTTAGCAGCCAAACCAGGCTTACATTCTCGCAATTAGTGCCATCAGACACAAAAGAAGACAAAATTTACACATTTATTCCATTATTGCATCTAACAACCCAGAGAAAAGTAAATCTAGACCAAAAAGAGCACTTTGGAGAGATAGACATAATGCTTAATTCCAAAAAAGAGATTGATAATGAGCTTAAGGCAGAAACCTAAATAAAAATCAACCAACACCTTTATAAACAAAAACATAGTTCTTTTAGCCATATCTTAGGGATAAAATGGAAGGAAAACTTAAGTTAATAGCAGGAAGCGCAAATAAAAGCTTGGCTGAAGAAGTGGCTAAGCATCTAAATATAAGACTAACTCCGGTAGATATACATAAATTTAATGATGGAGAAATTTATGTCAGAATCCTGGAAAGTGTTAGGGGCTGCAATGTATTTGTCATACAGCCAACAAGTCCTGATGCAAACCAACACCTTATGGAGCTTTTGATTACAATTGATGCCTTAAAACGTGCATCTCCTAAAAAAATAACTGCTGTTATTCCATACTTTGGCTATTCACGCCAAGACAGAAAAACAAAACCTAGGGAACCTATAACTGCAAAACTTGTTGCAAAACTTATAGAAGCAGCAGGTGCTCAGAGTGTATTAACGTTTGACCTGCATGTAGCCCAGGTACAGGGCTTTTTTGACATACCATCTGACAATTTAGACTTAATACCTATTTACGCAGAGCATATATTAAATAAAAAGCTTAAGAACATTGTTTTTGTCGCTCCTGATGTAGGAGGGGCAGCCCGTGTACGAGCCTTGGCAAGGGTAGTGCATGCGCCAATAGCGATAGTAGATAAAAGAAGGCCTGAGCAAGATGTTGCAAAAGTAGAGAATCTTATAGGAGATGTTAAAGATAAGACTGCCATTTTAATGGACGACATCATAGACACGGCAGGCACTATCACAGAAGCTGCATCTATTTTAAAAAAATATGGCGCAAAAGATATCTATGTGCTTGCAACACATCCTGTTCTGTCAGGGCCTGCAATAAAAAGGCTGCAGGAAGCTGATATAAAAGAGATTCTTGTTACAAATACGATAGAGCTTCCTAAGGAAAAGAAAATAAAGAAGTTAGAAGTAATTTCTGTAGCGCCATTGCTTTCAGAAGCAATAAAAAGGGCCCATGAAGGCAATCCAATGGGCATTGTTTATGAACAATTATATGAAAAACTAAAGAAGTAAAATGACAGAAACAGAAGAAGAACTGCAGAAGCTTTACCTGGAATTCCAGATGGTTGACCAGCAGATAAAGCAGCTTGAAAAGCAAAGTATCGCGATTAATAATCAGATAATGGAGCTTATGATGACAAACCAGGGGCTGGAAGATGCAAAAAAAATAAAACAAGGCGCAGAAATATTAGTGCCATTAAGCGGAGGAATTTATGCAAAAGCAGAGCTTAAAGACAGCAAAAATTTTATTGTAAATGTGGGATCTAATATAGCAGTTGTTAAAGACTTGGATTCTACTAAAAAACTTATAGAAAACCAAATTGATGAAGTTAAAAATCTCCAGGAAGCTCTTGTAAACCAGCTGCAAAACCAAACAACAAAAGCAGCCATGCTTGAGCAGGAAATGAACAAAATTGCTTCTTCAATTCAGGATAAATAGGTGTTTTTTACATGTTCAAATTTTTAAAAGAAAAATTGAAAGGAGCTATTTCTAAATTCTCCAGAAAAGTAGAGGAAGAAGTTAAGGTAGAAGAACATAAAATAAAAGATTTTGAAGAGCCTATAGAAAAAGAGGAAAAAGTCCTTGAAGAGGAAGAAAAAATAATTGAAGAAGAGAAAAAACTAGAGGAGGAAAAGCCTGAAGAACCGCAAAAAGAAGCCCAGGAAGCAGTAAAAGAGGAGGAGGAAAAAGAGCTTGAAAAAGAAAGGATAGAACAAGAAGAGGAGTTTGAGAAAATAGAAAAATCTAAAGAAGAAGATAAAGAAAAGAAAGGCTTTTTCGGAAAACTAAAAGAAAAGATAACAACAACAAAGATAAGCTATGAAAAATTTGAAACCCTATTCTCTGATTTAGAATTAATATTAATGGAAAACAATGTTGCTTTAGAAGTTATAGAGAAAATAAAATCAGACTTAGGAGAAAATTTAGTGGAAAAACCAATAAAAAGAACAAAGATAGAAGATACGATTAAAGAGTCATTAAAAAACTCAATTGATGATTTATTTAATATTGATAAAATAAAATTAGTGGAAAAGATAAAAACCAGTGAAAAGCCATTTGTCATTGCATTTTTTGGCATAAACGGTTCTGGCAAGACAACAACTATAGCAAAAATTGCAAATTTGCTGAAAAATAAAAAAATTTCTTGCGTCCTAGCCGCTTCTGACACTTTCAGAGCAGCTTCAATAGAACAGCTGCAGCATCATGCAGATAAATTAGGGGTAAAGATAATCAAGCATGAGTATGGTTCTGACCCGGCAGCAGTTAGTTTTGATGCGATAAAGCACGCAGAAGCAAAAAATATTGATGTTGTATTAATAGACACAGCTGGAAGAATGCACAACAACCAAAATCTCTTGGAGGAAATGAAAAAGATCATCAGAGTAGCAAAACCAAATCTAAAAATATTTATTGGTGAAAGCATCACTGGAAATGACTGTGTAGAGCAGGCAAAAGCCTTTAATGAAGCAGTTGGTATAGACGGTATAATTTTAGCCAAAGCGGATGTTGATGAAAAAGGCGGAGCAGCTATTTCTGTAAGCTACATTACAAAAAAACCAATAATGTATCTAGGAATAGGCCAGGAATATTCTGATTTAAAAGAATTCGAGCCTAATTTGATTGTTGAGGGTTTGGGGCTTTAGAAATTTTATCTTGCCATAGCTCCCATTTCTCTATTTACTACATTTTGTACTGCAGCGTTAATATGCCTTTGGTTAACACTGGTCAAAGCAGAAATTAATGCTCGTTCATTTTTGTTTATGTCTACAGCTATTGCTTGCTCAAATCTCGGCCATTTTGTTTCATTTTTAAGAAGATCAATAATCTTCCTTTGCTGTTCATCAAATTCTAGTCTGGCTTTTTCAATTTCAGGTTTGACTGTAGGATCGTTTTCCATAATTACAATAAATGGTGCTATTTTTTTGATTACAGCTCTTACATCATCTTCTACATTGTCCATTATTATCACAAGATCTTTTTTGATTTGCTTAAGGGATTTATCAGTTTTTTCCAGCGCTATAACATACTGAAGTAAAAGTGCTATAAAATCCTGCCTAATGCCTGTTGCCAGTTCTTGTTCAATTTCTTGAGCAATTTGTTGAATTCCTTCTACTTCCTCAAGAAGTTTTTTAGCTTGTCTACGGCCTGTTCTGCCTGCAGATCTGTTCTTGATTAATTTAGAAAACATCCCTGTTGCTATACGCTTTCCCCTTGTTGCGCCTAAGTATTGGGCATATTCAATTCTTAACTGCACAGCCAAAGCATTCATAGCTTTTTTGAATTCATCGGCAAACTTTTCTCTGGCAGGTGGGGAAAAATAAAACTGTTTTGGATTTTCTGCAACTTTACCTTCTATATGCTTAATCAGTTCATCAACCTTATGTAACTCTATACTAAATTCCTTTCCAGATACATCAATTGTTTGGATAATAATATTAAATAACTCAGTATATTTTTGTCTAAAAGTAGTGTAATCCCGAACAAAGTTTTCGGTCATTTCTCTTAATCTCTCTTTAAATTTCTGCGGTTTTTTGATATATTTTTTTTGTAAATTTCCCAGTTTGGATATGCTATAATTTTTATCAAGATTTCTTATTGCATTGAGAAATTCTTTATCCTTTCTTTGAATTTCAGCAATCTCGCGAATCATTAAGCTGGTTAATTGCATTTCTTGAGTAGAACCTGGAATAATTGGCATAGACATTCCATCATATAACTGATATTTAAAACTTTCTCTTATTAAGTAGTATCTACTCAGTCAAATAAGTTATTGTCTAAGAATTTGTATTGTAAGGAATGACATTTTCTTACTCAAACTCAACCTCCCCATCCAGATAAACCCCTTTGTGTAGCTTTACTGGTCTCCAGTCGTCTATAACCAGCTCTGCTTTTAACCATTCTGCTAATTCTTTTGGGTTTCCTATTGTAGCAGATAACGCAATAATCTGGGCTTTATTAAGCAGCTGCCTTAAAATTGTAAGTAATATCTCCAATGTTGGCCCTCTTCCAGGATCATTCAATAAATGTATCTCATCAACAATTATTGTAGATATTAAACTTAACCATGGTGCATGATGCCTTATCAATGAATCTAATTTTTCTGATGTTGTTATAATTAAATCATAATCAACCAGATAAGAATCAGAGCTGTCAATATCTCCAATAGATAAAGCAACTTTAGCCACACTGCCGTATCTTTTCTTAAAATCCTTGTATTTTTCAGAAGCCAGTGCTTTCAAAGGAACAATATAAATTGCTTTTCCATTACCTTCAATAATTGATTTTAGGGCAGCTAATTCTGCTATTAAAGTTTTGCCAGAAGCGGTTGGTGTGCAAACCAGCAGATTTTTTCTCTCTAATAGGCCCTTTTTAACAGCTTTCTCCTGCGCTGGCCTAAGTTGGGTTATTTCTTTTTCTAGAATTTCGTACAATTCCTTAGGTATTTTGGTTTCTATAGATTTTAAATCCATAATTAGAGATATTCTTAGCTGATTTTTAAACTTTGTTTTTCCAAAAACTTTAAATAAACCTATTAGAGAGGGTTTAATATGGGAATACTAAGAAAAGACTATATCTTGGACAGATGGGTATATTATGCTACTGAAAGAAAAAAAAGGCCTAGGGAATTTAAGAGAGAGGAAAATATTGTTGATTCAAAAATATGCCTTTTCTGCTCGGGAAATGAGCATCTAACTCCCAAAGAAATCGGCCGCGTAGAATATAAAAACACATGGAAAATAAGATGGTTTCCAAACAAATTTCCTGCTGTGGAGCTAAAGGGAAACGCTAAGCTAAATACAAAAAACAGCTTCTTTAGAGAAGGAAACGCCTATGGCTCACATGAGGTAATTGCAGAAACAAACAGCCATAAAAAACAGCTTGCAGATTTAAGCATCGAGCATATAAAAGAGCTTCTGGATGTCTATGCACTAAGGATAAAAGCTCTGTCAAAACTAAAAAACATAAAATATGTTACTGTTTTCAAGAATAAAGGCCCATTAGCAGGCACATCCCTGGTTCATGCCCATACACAAGTAGCTGCTCTTTCGCTTCGGCCGGAAGATGTAATGGATGAGGTTAAAGCAGCAAAAAAATTCAAGAAATGCCCATATTGTAAAATAATAAAGTTAGAGTCAAAAAGCAAAAGAAAGATAACAGAAACAAAAAGAATTATTGCATTTGCTCCATATGCATCCAGATTTAATTTTGAAGCATGGCTCTTTCCCAAAAGGCATGTTAAAAGTATAACAGACATGCATGATGATGAGATGTATAATATGGCATCAGTGCTGAAAAAAATACTCCTGAAACTAAAAAAATTAAACGCATCATACAATTTTTTCCTGCATTACGCTCCTGATGGAAATGACTTGCATTTCCATATTGAAATAACTCCAAGGTTTGGAAAATGGGCAGGTTTTGAATATTCAACAGGAGCAGTAATAAACTCTGTAATGCCAGAAGATGCTGCAAGATTCTATAGAGAAAAATAATATATTCTTGGTAAATTTTATAAAGAATTGAATTTATGGTTTTGCTATGAAAACTGTAGGTATAATTGGTGGCCTTGGGCCTGAAACAACAGCAGAGTTCTACTTAGAGTTAGGTTTTGGTTGCTATCAAAGAAATAAAGAAAATAGACCTTCCATTTTAATATGGAGTATTCCTGGAAATTATAAAATAGAAGAAGAAGTCCAAAAAAAGGCAATAGGTGAAGAAAGGTATATTCCTTACTTAGTTGATGCCGCAAAAAGACTTGAAAAAGCTGGTGCAGACTTTCTGGTTATGCCGTGCAATACTTTGCACATTTTTATTGAAAATATTAAAAATTCTGTTAAAATACCTGTATTAAGCATTGTTGAGGAAACTGTAAAATATTTGAATAGCAAAAACATATCAAAAGTGGGTATTTTAGCTACACCAAGCGCCTTAAAACAAAAATTGTATGAAACTGCTCTTGAAAAGGAAAGGATTGAACAAGTTGTTCCAAACGAATTTGACCAAGCAAAAATAGGAAAAATAATAAATAATATTGTCTTAAACAGGCATGCAAATAAAGACCGGGAAGAATTTATTAAAATAATAGACAATTTTGAAAAGAAGGATATAAAAGATGTTATTTTAGCTTGTACAGATTTACAACTACTGATACCTCATCACCCCAAACTTAATATATATGATACAATGAAGATTTTCGCTGACGCAACAGTTAATAAAATCATGGAATAAATAAAAATGCAAAACATAATTGGTGTTGATTTAGGCGGTACAAATATAAAAACAGCATTGATTGCATCAGATGGAAAAATAATAAAAAAATGCGAAATATCGACGGAAGCAAAAAAAGGAACTAAAGTAATAATAAACAACATTATTTCTTCAATAAAAAAAGTAAAATCTGGAAAAATAATCGGTATAGGCATAGGAAGCCCAGGACCTTTGGATTACAAAAAGGGGATTGTCACAAAATCAATTAATTTGCCTTTTAAGAATATACCATTAAAAAAAATAATTCAAAATAAATTCAAAATAAAAACATGCCTTGATAATGATGCAAATTGTTTTGTGCTTGCTGAAGCAATTTTTGGTTCAGGAAAGAGCTATGAAAATGTTGCTGGCCTAACCCTGGGAACAGGGATTGGCGGTGGATTAGTAATAAACAAAAAAATATACCATGGAAGGAATAATGCAGCTGAATTAGGCCACATAACAATAAACTATGACGGCCCAAAAAGCAGGTGCGGCAATAATGGCTGCATAGAAACTCATGCATCAGCAAGAGGCATTACTGCAATCTATAAAGGAAGCGAGCCTTATGCAATACATAAATTAGCGCTAAAAGGAAATAAAAAAGCAATTGAAACATTTGAAAAAATGGGATATTACCTGGGTATTGGCTTGACAAACATAATCTATGCCTTTGATTCTGATATTATTGTTATTGGCGGAAAAATCTCAAATGCATGGCAGTTTTTCAGCAAAACCATGAACAAAACAATCAAAGAAAGGTATTTTACTAAACCATGCCCAATTGTCAAATCAAAATTAAAGGAAGCTGGAATTTTAGGAGCAGCAGCTTTGGTTTTGGAGAATAAATAATTATTTCTTTACCTTTCCTTGAGCTGCAACAGCTTCCATTTTTCTTCTTATTTCCTTTGGATTCCCTAGAAAATAGTGTTTTGCAGCATTAAAATCTTTATCCAGTTCATAAACAAGAGGAACCCCTGTAGGTATATTAAAATTAACTATTTCCTCATTTGGTATATTATCAACAATTTTCACCATCGCCCTTAAGCTATTGCCGCTTGCAGAAACTAGTACCTTTTTACCAGACTTAAGTTCGGGCTTGATTGTATTTTTCCAGTAGGGCAAAACCCTAGCAACAGTGTCCTTTAAGGATTCTGTCAGAGGAAAATCTTTCTTAGCTAAACTCTTATATTTTATATCATTTTCAGGATACCTTTCATCATCCCTAGCCAATGCTGGCGGTCTTATATCATAGCTTCTGCGCCATTTTAAAACCTGTCCCTCTCCAAATTTTGCTGCCATTTCAGCTTTATTTAAGCCTTGTAATGCTCCATAATGCCTTTCGTTTAAGCGCCAAGATTCATGTACAGGTATATCTAAATTCATCTCCTTAAGGACTATTTCTGTTGTTTTAATAGCCCTTTTCAGAACATTTGTAAAAGCAACATCAAAATTATAACCTTCTTTTTTTAGTATCTGACCAGATTCTTCAGCTTCCTCAATACCTTTTTTTGTTAATGGAACATCAGTCCAGCCTGTAAACCTGTTTTCTTTATTCCACGTACTTTCCCCATGCCTCAATAATACAAGTTTTATCATTTTAGAATTTAGCAAACCCAGCCTTCCTCCCTAATTCTTCTTCAATTTCCAGCAACCTATCATATTTTGCAGTTCTTTCTGATCTTGCAGGCGCTCCAAATTTACTCTGTCCAGTTCCCAAACCAACAACCAAATCTGCAATAAAAGTATCTTCTGTTTCACCGCTTCTATGGCTTACAATAACATTCCATTTATTTTTGAAAGCAAGTTCTGCTGCTTCAATTGCTTCTGTTACGGTACCTATTTGATTTACTTTTAACAATAAAGCATTGCATGCTTTCTCCTCAACTGCTTCATTAATCCTGTTAACATTTGTAGCTAATAAGTCATCTCCGACAATCTGTATTTTTCCGCCTAACTCTTTATTCAATTGTTTCCATCCATGCCAATGGTCTTCTGCCATTCCATCCTCTATTGAAATTATATTATACTTTTTAACCAAACTTTTGTAGAAATCTAATAACTCTCCAGGACTATACTCTTTATCTCTAATTTTGTAATAATCAGAATAAAAAAACTCAGAAGCAGCACAGTCCAGAGCCAAAAAGATTTTGCCTGTATAGCCCATAGTGTCTATTGCTTCATTAATCAGTTCTAACCTTGATTCAACATTATCTATTTTAGGGACAAACCCGCCTTCATCTCCAAGCAGCATTCCCTGCGAGCCAAATTTTTTTTTTAATAAGCTTCCAAGCTCATGATAAACCTCGACGCCAGCTCTTAAAGCCTCATTAAAACTCTTGAACTTAACAGGCATTATCATATGCTCTTGAATATCATTTTCAATCCCAGCATGTTTGCCTCCATTCATAATATTTAATTGAGGTATAGGCAGCAATAATTTTTTAGAGCCTGAAATCTGCTTAATATATTCATATAATGGAATGTTTTTACTTATTGCGCCAGCTTTGCATACAGCCATAGAAACCGCTAAAATTGCATTTGCGCCTAATTTGGATTTATTTTCTGTTCCATCTAATTTAATCATTAAATTATCTATTTTTTTCTGATTCTCACAATTCAACCCAATAATCTTCTTAGAAATGATTTTATTGACATTGTCTACTGCTTTCAAAACTCCTTTTCCATTGTATCTTTTTTTATCTCCATCCCTTAATTCCAAAGCCTCATGCTTTCCGGTTGATGCGCCAGAAGGAACAATAGCACTCACACTACTTTTATCGGTAATAACTGTAGCTTCAACAGTAGGATCACCTCTGGAATCAAGAACCTCTTTAGCTGCAATCTTTTTTATATTAGACATATCAACCTTACTTAGAACTAGGATAGAGTATTTATAAATATTTTGTATATTAAAAAGAACTAACCAATATAATCAACATCACTGCCAAATTTACTCTTTAACTTCTTCAAAGCTGTTTGCCTTGCCACTTCCCCAAGCTGTTCTGTCTTATATATACCTGACTCTATTTCTTTTACCTCTTTGTTAAGCCTGTTCATGCTTATATTAAGCTTCAAGTTTTTGTCAAGAACCTTTAAGATTTCCATTGACCCTTTAATGCCCAAGTACATTGGATGGCCATAAGTTTCTGATAAAAAGGATATCGCATCTATGTTCCTTCTTTTTGCCAAGCCTACAAGCAGCCCTGAAACTCCAACGATAGGCCCAACAACACCATACAGCTTGTCATTCACCATTCCATTTTTGTATTTCTGAATCATTCTTTTTGTATTGCCAGTGCAGTAAACTTTTGGTTTTTTAGGAATTTCAGCTAAACCTATACCGCCTAATGTTATTATTTCCTTGCCTTTAAACTGCTCAACTATATCTAATACTTTCTCAGAAAATTCATAGCTGCTTACTTCATCTGTTGGCTGCACATCCCCGCTTAAAAGTATTAAATCCGACCTTTTACCGTCAAACTTCTTGTAAAATATCTCTACTTTAGGAAGCTCCACTAAATTATCTTCATTTACAAACACAGAATGTGGAAAAGTATGGGAAGCTATTTCATAAAGTTTTTTAGCCTTTAGCTCATCTATCAGGAAATCTATAGCTACTTTGCCAACATTTCCAATTCCAGGGAGGCCTTCTATCAGTATCGGATTGTTCAACCTTGGTTTTTTCCCAATCTGATCAATTTTCCATGTGCTCATAATAATCCCCTATTCTTAAAAATGTCAAGTTTGGCTTTTCTCCTGTAGCTCCCATATTTGTCATCTATACTGAATTTAGCAGGCTTTGGTGTCAGGCTCTTGCCATTGCATACGCAAACATCTTTCATGGTATACTTCCCGCAAGTTTCACATTTAAGTATGTTTCTCATGTTTCAAGCCTTATAAACTCTCCTTCACCCTCATTATCCTTCACATATTCTAATGCTTTTTCAGAAACTTCCTTTAATACCTTCTCAGCTTCTTTATAGTCTTTTGCATTAATTATGACATTATATGACCCAGCACCAAGATATTTTATTGCAACAGCTTCTTTTCCAGCTTCTTCTGCTCTTTTAAGCGCTTCTTTGATTATATCCACTCCATTTGCCGCATAACTTGTTAACTTTAACTTGCCTTCAATCTTAACGCTTGCTTCCTTTATCCTGGCTTTAACAGCTTCTTCAAGCGTTTTTTCTAATTTGGCATCAAGGCCAGCATCCTTTATTGCATTTTTATCTGCAACAATCTGCTGGAAAAAATCATACAATGAGGCATATTTCCCGGATATTTTTCCAAAAATATCTTCATACAGCTTTTTTACATCTGAATTTAGGTCCTTGGCAATAAATTCCAGGATTTTTTCCGCTTTTTGTTCCTGTTTTATTTCATCTACCTTTTTCCTTTTTTGTGTTTCAGTTACTCTCCTTAACGATAAATCTATATAACCTTTTTCCTGATTAACCCTCAAAACCTTGCAGACTACCTTCTTTCCCTCTTTCACGAAGTCCCTTATATTCCTTATCCTTCCGGGGCTTACTTCAGAAATATGTATCATTCCACTGGTCTCATATTCATCTAAATTTGCAAAAACAGAATGAAACTGCACTTTTGTAACAGTGCACATAACCAGCTCGTCTTCTTCAGGAAATCCTTTCTTTTTCAAGAGCATTTTTGTTTGAATTTATTCTAAAACTTCTAAAATTCTGGCTTTAACTCTGCTTTTTCCGCCGCTTGGATCAGCCAGTATTTTACCGCATACCAAGCAAATTACTTTTGAAGATGCTTTTCCAAACATTATCTGCTCATTCTTGCATTTAGGGCACCTTATCTTAATGAACTTGCTTGTTGGTTCTCTAATATCAGCCATTAACATCACCACATTTGTTGATTTATTCAAACTCAATTCTTTTTGACCTAAATCCTTTTTTTTGCATATGCTGTTTTTTGCATTCCTTGCATTCATACCTTAAATCAGTTTTTTTGCTGGCCTTTTTGCCAGTCATCTTGAATTTTGTAATTGCAGGTTTGCTGTACCTGCCCATATTTCCAATACCCCTTGCTTGTCCGCGCCTCCTTGCCCTAAGCTTGCTTCCATAAGTCATGCTCCTCGGATTTCTTCTTTTATTCTGCGCCACTTTATGAAGAGTATGCTTCTTGCAATGAGGACAGAATCTCTTCATATTTTTAGGTAATTTCATGTTTTTTGGTATCCGAGATTAATATAAAAAGGTTTCTATTAAAAGGGATATGTCCCAAGAGAAGGTTAGCATCAATTTCATGAGCGGTTTTTCATGCAAAACATAAGATGCGGAAGGGGGTGTTCCACAACCTTTTACAAAGATTAACTAAAGGTTGTATGGCTTACAGCCATACGCCGCAGCCTTATTGCATATATGAAAGCTGCGGCAAGGGGCTTTATGCCCCTTATTGCCTATCAATCGGGCGTAATCAATTGACGGGAGGGAACCGCAAAACAGATATTCCAGCAAAGAAGCAAATCGATGCTAACCCGAATAAAGCGAGTCTTGGGACATATCCGATTAAAAGAACAAAAAATAAATAATAACAGCGCAATTAACCGATTAAATGGCTATCTCCCTGTGCATAATCGCAAAAAATGAGGAAAAATATTTGGAAAAATGCCTAGATTCAGTAAAACCTATAGCAGATGAAATAATAATAGTAGATACAGGCAGCAATGATAAAACAAAAGAGATAGCAAAGC
>JAZDMC010000019.1:0-14366 GCA_043801325.1 Candidatus Woesearchaeota archaeon
GGAAAATGAATCAACTATATGCTGTTACATATGAGTACAACCCAAAGGACCCAATTGGTTCGCTGGCACGTAATCTAGTATCTACAATTAATGATGGAACTGTAAACAGAACAATAACAATTTATAATGTATTAGAACAACAAATCAAACAAAGGGGAAATAATGGTAAAGACATTAGGTACATTAAAAGAGAGCTACATAATTTATATAAGCAAGCAAAAGTAAAGGCAGAAAGTGGGGTAAGTAAAGAAGAAAGGGTTGCTGCTGAAAAAATATGTAATTTAGCAGATTCTTATATTAATCAATTACCTAAAGCTTCGGATGATGAAAATAAATCAACTTTAAAAAGTGGCTTGGAAGAAGCTGTTGAGAACATTGAAGAAAAGTAATAAAAATTAATTTTTATTGGGTTTTGTTTAAAGATATGGTTTAAAGATGGTTGTAAAAGAAAAACAAATTGAAATATCTCCAGGTGCTACTATTCCTGTATCTTGGTATTTAGCATTAGTAAAATTTCAGTATTTAGATACTAAAGTAGATACCAAAGAAAAAGAGAGTCCTATTGAAAGAATAGTAAATCAAATAGGCTATCTAAGTCTGGAGACCATAATACCCCTTGTAACACAGGATACATACACTCCAACTTTAATGGATGTAGGTTACAAATTATTAAACCCAGAAGAGAATATTAACTTTTACTATTGTTCTTAGGTTAGTTTTTCTACTAATTCCCTACTTTATCAAATCAGCAGTACCTGCACCTATATTTGCAAATAATCCTACCATTACAATAAGCTTCATCGCCCAGTAAGGATCCTGTATTTTTCCCCCAATAACTCCAAATATAGATAGAACCACAGCACTGGTTACATAAGTCACAATTATTATGGATATTATTCTTTTTGAAAAATCAAAAAATTTTTTGCTTTCTGTAGCCCTGTACCTCGTATAATGAAAAAGCAATATGTCAAATATGACAGTGATTAAGACAATAAATATCAGATTTACTGGATTAAGGTTTTTTGCCAGATTCCAGACCTCTTCAGTAACTGCAAAAGGCGCAGATAAAACCATAGCCCCAACAGTCTGCTGTGCAATATCCTTAAAAGCAAACTTGTCTGGCAGTACTTTTGTTGCAACCTTTGAAAAAAAGTCTTTGCCGATAAATGTTTTATGCAGAGTCCCAAGATCTTCCTTGATTTCTTCAATATCTTCCTTGATTTCTTCGACATCTTCTCCTGTTTCATCAATTTCTTTTTTTATGTCTCCAACATCTTCCTTGATTTCTTCGACATCTTCTCCTGTTTCCTCTATTTCTTCACCAGTTTCCCCAATATCCTTGTTTAATTCCTTGATGTCTTCAAGAATTTTTTGAATATCCTCTCTCAGTTTTTCTTTTGCATTATTGCTGTTTTCTGGCATTTTGCATTAATCTTGTTTTTTAACCCTTGCGCCTTCCTTTGTATCTTCTATAGCATATCCTTTTTTCTCAATTTCTTCCCTAATTTTATCTGCTCTTTCATAATTTTTTTCTTTTCTTGCTTTTTCCCTTTCTTCAAGCAGTTTTTTGATTTCAGCAGGGATATTCTCTTTTTTTGTTTCCAAAACATTAAAAATCTTATCAAACTCGAGCATTAATTCATAGCTTTTTTTTCCTCCTCCTTTTTTATTTACATCTTTGACAAAATCAAATACTGCAGCAAGGGCTTTTGGGGTATCAAAGTCATCATCCATATGTTTTAGGAATTCTTTTTTTGTTTTTTCTATTAATTTTACATCATCTTTTTCTTTGCTATCTTTTACTTTCCTTACAAAATCATTTAGCCTTTCTAAACTATTTTTTGCCTGATCAAGTAATTCTTCAGAAAAATTAATATGGCTTCTGTAATGGGCTGAAAGATAAAAAAACCTTAATACTTTTGAATCATGTTTTTTTAATGCATCTCTTACAGTAATAAAATTACCCGTCGATTTGGCCATTTTTTGCCCTTTTACATTAAGGAAACCGGTATGCAGCCAGTATTTTACAAAAGGCTTTTTTCCAGAAGAAGATTCCATCTGAGCAATCTCTGCATCATGATGTGGAAAAATTAAATCGCGAGCACCGCCATGCATATCATATTGTGGCCCAAAAAATTTTTCAGCTATAGCAGTATCTTCAATATGCCACCCCGGCCTTCCTCCGTGGAACCATGGATCATCCCATTCAGGCTCTCCCTTTTTAGATACTTTCCATAAGCAAAAATCCCCTTTGTTAACCTTCTTCTTGCTCTCATCAATCCTTGTTACAGCATCTTCTGCTTCTTCTGTTTTCCTTCCGGATAATTTTCCATATTCAGGAAATTTGCTTAGATTAAAATAAACCCCGTCATCTTCAATAATATAAGCATATCCTTTGTCCATCAAAGTCTTTACTTGATTTAATATTTCTTTAATATAATCAGTTGCTCTAGCAAATTTATCTACAGAATCAACACCCAATTCTTTCATATCTTTGATGTATTCTTTTTCGAAATTCCTTGCTAAATCAATTGGCTCTATCTTTTTTTCAGCAGCTCTTCGTATTATCTTGTCATCTAAATCAGTAACGTTTTGTAGGTAAGTAACCTCATAGCCGCTATACCTCAAATATTTTACAATAATATCAAATTGCACATAGGTTTTAGCATGCCCGATATGCGCATAATCATAAGGAGTTATGCCGCAAACAAATAGATTAACATTCTTGCCTTTAATTGGCTTAAATTCTTCTTTTTTCCTGGTTAATGTATTATATAACTTTAGTGCCATTTTAAATAAAAGCGAGGGACCGGATTCGAACCGGCGAATAAGCGGGTTGCAGCCGCTCGCCTTAGCCGCTTGGCTTTGAGGTTTTTCAAAAACCCTCGCATAGCGGACTATGCCCTCGCATAACACTTCATAAAACTCAATTTCTTTTATAAATATTTCTTCTTTCAAAGCAGAAACCAACGAAAATTTTTAAAAATTTTCTGGGCTTTGGAAACCAAAGGTTTCCAAAACATTTAAAAACTGCCCGTAGTTCTCAAATATTATGGCAAGAATAAGGAAATTCGTAGCTTATAGGAGAATTGAGAGGCCCTATACAAGGACTTCTAAGTATAAGGGCAAATCTTACATTAAAATAAGCCCAAACATACATATAGTGGGATTTGAAACAGGAAGCCCTAAAAAAAGTTTTGGATACACCTTAAATCTCATATCAAAACATAATTTACAAATAAGGGACAATGCTCTGGAAAGCGCTAAGCAGACATCCAACAAGCTTCTTGAATCGAGCATAGGATTGTCATCTTACCATCTAAAGCTTAACACATATCCGTACCATATACTAAGGGAGCATGCCCTTGCAGCAGGCGCAGGAGCTGACAGGTTCAGTTCAGGAATGGCTCACGCTTTCGGTAAACCAATATGCAGCGCTGCCCAGGTAAAAAAAGGCAAGGTAATATTCCAGGTTTCTGTTGACAAGCCTAATATACTTCTTGCAAAACAAGCTCTCTCAAGAGCATCTAAAAAACTGCCTTGTTCCTGCATGATACAATTAACAGAAAATAAGTAAATTCTGTTATTTCTTCATAAATGTTTCAGAAAACCTTAAATACCAAAATGATATAGTAATTTTAAATGGTATTAAGCACGCAAATTATAAGTTTAGTAATACTGCTGGCATTATCCGGATTTTTCTCTGGATCAGAAGCTGCTTTGCTTAGTCTAACAAAGCTAAAAGCAAGGCACATGCTTGACAAAAAAAAGTTAGGGGCAGTTTTTGTAAAAAAACTGAAAGATGATCCCCAAAGGATGCTTGCAACCATATTAATCGGAAATAACCTCGCCAATGTTGCTGCATCTGCCATAGCAACTTCAATCATGATAAACCTCTTTGAAAATTATGCAATAGGGATTGCAACAGGTGTAATGACGCTATTAATACTAATCTTTGGGGAAATAACACCCAAATCAATAGCAACACAAAACAACGAGGTAGTTTCCCAGCTTGTTGCAGCTCCTATATGGTACTTAAGCATAATACTCGCTCCCATACTAAACATTCTAAACAAGTTTCTTAACAAATTCATCAAACTTTTAGGAATAAAGGCTCAGGAAAAAGCAATAACTGAGGAAGAGATAATTAGCATGATTAAAACGGCAGAAGAGGAAGGTTCCATAAAAGAAATTGAGAAAAAAATGATAAACCGTATCTTTGAATTTGATGATATAAATGTAAATGAAATAACAACTCCCCGGGCAGATATGGTTATGATAGAATCAAAGTCAACTGTAAGCAATGCTATGAAAATCGTTTTAAGAAAGAAATATTCTAGAATACCAATATATGAAAAGCATAAGGATAATATTGTAGGCATTGTCTATATAAAAGACCTTTTAAATTATGTAGAAGGTAAAAACAAGGATATGAGTATAAGCAAAATTATGAAAAATCCATATTTTGTTCCAGAAACAAAAAAAATTAGCAGCTTGCTTAGGCAATTCCAGAAGAAAAAAGAGAATATGGCTATGGTAGTGGATGAACACGGCTCTATTACAGGATTGGTTACTATGGAAGACGTGCTTGAGGAGATTGTAGGAGAAATAATGGATGAGACAGATAAAATCGCTCCGAACATAAAGAAAATAGGAAAAAATGCTTGGATTGCCAATGGCAAAACAGATATTGATGAAATAAACGAGAAACTGAATCTAAAGCTAAAAGGAGATGGCTATGATACTTTAAGCGGTTTTATTCTTAAGCATACCGGAACGATACCTAAAGAGGGTGATGAGATTGTTTATAATAATTTCAAATTCAAAATAGAAGAAGTAGATAACCACAGAATTTCTAATGTCATAGTTGAGAGAATGTAAAGTTTTGCATGGCTGTTTCTTGCGAAATATTTATAAATAGAATATTGTTCATTAGTCTCAAAAGTTGGGGTATTAATTGCAATAATTGGCACTAATAACTACGACATAAAATAACATGGAGGTCAGTAATATGGAAGACAACAATATCTTTATTGGTGGAAAGCCATTTATGAACTACGTGACTGGTGTAGTGATGCAGTTCACAACCAAGAATGCAGAAAGTGTGGTAATTAAAGCTCGCGGTAAATTTATTAGCAGAGCTGTAGATGTTGCAGAGGTTTCTGCCAAAAGGTTTCTGGAAGGCTCAGTAGCAGTAAAAGATATAAAAATAGACAGCGAAGAGTTCAAAAGTGATGAAGGCAAAAACATACGCGTTTCCACAATTGAAGTAACATTAGGAAAGAACCAGTAAAACGCCATTGAAAAGAGAAACCAGAATTTTCTTTTTACCTATTTTATAGTTTATTTGCTACAAACAGAGCAGTTCTTGTTTTTCTTTAAATTCAATTCTTTAAACATCATAATCGCCGCATTATACACTAAATATCTTCCAGACAATACGTCTCCAAGCCCTAATATGATTTTTAACGTTTCAGTCGCTTGTATTGTGCCAATAACTCCGGGCAAAACTCCCATAACGCCTGAATCAGCGCATGTTGGAATATGAGTGGACTCTGGAATCTCTGGAAACAAGCACCTTAAGCAAGGGCCATTTCTATAATTAAACACAGAAACCTGGCCATCAAAAGCAGTTACAGTTGCAAAAACATGTGGTTTTTTTAATGCGACGCAGGCATCATTAATAATATACTTAGTAGGTAAATTATCAGTCGCGTCTATTACAACATCATAATTTTTTATAATTTTTTTAATATTAGTTTTATTTACTTTTATATCATATAAATTAATTTTAGTATTTGGATTTATATCATTCAATGTTTTTTTTGCCGATTGTACTTTTGATAAGCCAATTTTTGCTGTTGAATGCAATATCTGCCTCTGTAAATTATTTTCCTCAACTTTATCGAAATCAACTAATCCTATAGTTCCTACACCAGCAGCAGCCAAATAAAGGGCAGCAGGGCTTCCTAAGCCGCCAACACCTATTATTAGCACTTTACTCTGCTTAATCTTTTTTTGGCCTGTTATCCCTACTCCATCTAATTTGATATTCCTTGAATATCTTTCCAGTTCTTGTTTGGTTAAATCTGTCATTTTATCTTATACCTGCCAGGGAATGCAGTATTGATTTTTATTCCTTTCTGTTTAAAAACCAAAACACTTAAATAAAAATTATAATAACCCGGAACAAAACCAAAAGATGGGTTCTATGCTTGTTTTTTGCAATTAATGGTGGTGATAATATGCCAATAAAAAACGGAGATAAAGTAAAAATTGAGTACACAGGAACATTAGATGATGGGACTGTTTTTGATAGTTCTGAAAAGCATGGTACTCCACTAGAGTTTGAAGCTGGCGCTAAACAAGTAATAAAGGGTTTTGAAGATGCAATAATCGGAATGGAAAAAGGAGAAGAAAAGGAAATTAAACTAGCACCAGAAGAAGCATATGGCAACCCTAGCGATCAATTAATCAAAAAAGTGCCTCGCGATAAGCTTCCAAAAGAAGAGCTAGAGCCTGGAATGATGTTAGGTGTAAGTTTAGCAAATGGAGCTCAAGTGCCTGCAAAAATAACAGAAGTAACAGACACAGAAGTAATTATTGACTTAAACCATCCTCTAGCAGGAAAAGCACTAAACTTCAAGATAAAAGTTGCAGATATTAATTCTTAATTTTTATTTTCTGTTATTTTATATTGTTACAATATTAAGAAAACTATTGTTATTATTTATTTTGGTATTGTGGGGTGATATTCCCGTTTCTTTGATTTACGAGGTAAGATTCAAGACAACCCAAAAGATGGTCTGCTGCAGGAATTCCGTTGTAACTGCCATTATTCAAAACTGTTTGTATTGATGAAAGCTTATTTGACAAAAACAATATGTCCTTATGCTCAACACTAGCAACACTTACTTGATTACTTTCTGGAAAGATTGGCAAATAAAATCCAACAGTAGTATCATGATTAGACCCAAAAATTACATTCATAGCTCTTGCATCAGTCATATCAAATAATTCCCTGCAATTATATACATTTTCCTCCAAACATTTCTTTTGAACCACATAGCCTAACTTTTCAGGATCTTTTGAAACACCATCTTTCTCGTGTCTTTCTACAAAAGCAGAACCCATTAAACAAAGTCCTTCTTGATCTGATCCCCTCCCTCTTATACCTAAGGGTATATATCCATCACTTGTTTCTTGTACTACATTTATTGTTATAGGATTGGGATAAAAGCCTATTTGCTGGTTTTGCTGATGCCTTAACACATTGTGCTGAGAATACTTAATTTCACTTACATAAATTAATAACTTAGCTCCATCATCATGAACACGTTCAGTCCTCCATTTTGGGGCATCGTGTGCTAAAGGGTTTGCTTTCTTTGCTTTTTCCCATTCAGTGTCAATCTTTCTCTGTAACTGGTCATTAATCTGTAATGTTGATGAAGTAGGAATTAATTGTATTTGCTCTGGACTTTTCCAGCCTTCCCATAAAAAAATTAATTCCGTACCATATTGAGATTTTCTCATTTTATAGTGCAATTAATCAAATTGATAGAACTAAAACTTCCTTTGATAAGTAAAAAATAAAGATTTACCTTTTATTCTTCCTGACTTTCTTCTTTTTCTTGATTTCTTTCTCAAGCTTCAGTTCATCAAGAAGCTCTTTGTATCTGTTCCTTATTGTAACTTCTGTTACTCCAGCAACATCAGCAACTTCTCTCTGAGTTCTTTTTTCCCCATGCAGCAAAGCTGATACATATAAAGCAGCTGCAGCTATGCCTGTTGGACCTCTGCCAGATGTAAGCTCTGCTTTCTGCGCTTGTTCAAGAATTTCAATTGAATTGCTTTGTGTTTCAGCGCTTAATTTCAATGAAGAAGCGAACCTTGCAATATAATCTGCTGGATTTGAAGGTAAGATTGTGATACCAAGTTCGCGAGTAACAAACCTGTAAGTTCTTCCAATTTCTTTTTTCTCAATACCAGAAGCTTCTGAAAGCTCATCAAGTGTTCTTGGAACATCATGCCTTCTGCAAGCAGCATATAAAGCACCTGCAACTACACTTTCCATGCTTCTGCCCCTAACAAGGCCTCTTTGAACAGCTAATGTATAGATTCTTGCGCTTTCTTCTTCAACAGATTTTGGTAATTTTAAGTATGAGCTTACTCTTTTCAGCTCTGCTAAAGCTAATTTAAGGTTTCTTTCTATAGCTGTAGAAATCCTATACTGCCATTTTCTTAATCTAAAGAATTTGTTCCTGTCTTTTCCACCCAGCTTAAACAAATCAGCTTTCTGTCCAACTTCTGTTCCTAAGCCATGATCATACTGAGTGTAAGTCATTGGCGCTCCTGCTCTACGCCTGTCACCATCCGTACTATCGAATTCACGCCATTCCTGCGTGAAATCAACCATCTTTTCTTCTATAACTAAACCGCAATCTTTGCAAATAATTTCTCCACGCTCTTTATTCCAATTTAGATTTATGCCCCCGCATTCAGGGCATTTTTTAACAAGTTCTGGCATTTTTAATCACCCATTCTGATGTTTAATCTAACCATAAAATTAATATAATACACCCCCTTTTATGAAACTACTCCTCTAAAATATCAATCGAAAAACAATAATATTTATAAAGGAGAATTATTACTACTATATAAAGCTTTCGGTGAATATTTAAGCCTTTTGCTTAGAAAACCTAATTTAAAATGAAAGAACCTATTCCAAAAGATCTGTTTGATATCTTAGCATGCCCAATCTGTAGAAGCAATTTAAGGTACACAAACGACAAAAAAAGCCTTATTTGCGTAAAATGCAGCCAGAAATATCCCATTAAGCAGGGAATACCTATTTTATTGCCTCAAAAAGGCAAGAAAAGATAGAATTCTTAGATATTAATTACTTCTCCTTCACTAAATAATCTATCAAACTCATTAACAAACCTTAAAGCAACATCTTCATTGTACATAATTAACATATTCTCATCATTTCTATTGAATCCACTAAAACTAAAATTAGGGCTTCCGGTTATTACAATGCTATCATCTATAACAATAAACTTATGATGCATATTGTACTTGTTCCCATCAACCTTAATATTAACTCCAAAGTCTTTTAATCTGGAATATTGTGAATTTTGGACATTTCTTTGTTTTCTTTCTACTAAAACCTTTACGTCAACTCCCCTAATATCCGCTTTAACCAGCTCATCAGCCAATTCTTCATGAGTAAAAGAGAATATAGCCACTTTAACTGATTTTTCAGCATTGTTTACTAAATTAATGATTTTATTGATGCCCCAAGATTCCAATGTACAGTCTTCAGGGCAGAAATAATTCTCAATTTGGCCAATATCAGTATCTATTTTATCATATTTTACATTATCGCCAGAAGCATATATGCCATTCCAAAGCTCATTAAACTCGTTTTCATAGTTTTCTGCAATATACTTTGACTCTATAAAGACCATATTGTTATTATTGAGATTTGCTCCATTGTCTGTTGGATTCATGCTCCCTGTTAAAACCATGTTTTTATCTATTATGCAGAATTTGTTGTGCATGTACTGCTTTGATTTTGCAACTCTTATTCCTTCTCCCTTAATCTGGCCATCATAATTACCATCATCAACAATAACCTTAACATCTGCATTATAGCTTTTTGCAGCAATTTTTTTGATTAAATCCTTTAAATCCAGATCAAAAAAAGCGCAATGAACAGAAATTTCTGCATTATCAACAACAGTTTCTATTATTTTATCGCAATCATCTTCCGGGCAGAAATAAACACCTATTCCTATTCCGGTTTCATAAAGGTCATGATCACTAGCAACATTTCCTGTTAAAGCATTATTGCATCCGCTTATTAACAAGACCACAACCAGTAAAGCAATATACTTCATTTTAGCTCCTAATTTCGAAAAATTTAAATACTAATACCATTATCAAGTAACAATTTGATAAGACTATTGTTGAGTAATCAACAGTAATCTATCACCTCTTTTTCCCTAGCAAGGCTTTTGCTTTGCTGGGGTTTTATAATTATAAATTAATTGTTTCTCTTTGTTTTTTTAATGATTTTTATTTGATGATGCATATACCTGCATAATATCCATAATTTTGTTATCTAATAGTAGTTACAAATAGAAAGTTTTAAATAGTAGCACATTTCTATTATTGGAAAATGATGCCAAGGTATATGCCTCGTAAACCAGGACAAGGACAAGTAGACATTACTAATTTAGATGACCCTGCTTATTTAAGACAAGCTGCTACTATAGATAAATATGTAAGCATTGCAAAAACAAAAATTTCTAGCTCAAAAGAGCAGTATATAAGAGGACAAGACAGTATATTGGTACCATTAGAGTTATATGAACATCTTCGTCAAAAATCTGGTGGATTAATAAGTATAAACATGAGGCAATTAGTAGGAATACCTGATTCAAAGTTTGTGGATGATGTTATTGCTGATGTTATTGCAAGAGTTATAGAGGATCAAGTTCCTAAAATGTACCGAGAACAAGTAAGAGGTGCATTAGAAAAATTAAAACCTGAGGAACAGAAGTACGCTAATACTCTAGAAGCAGCTGCTACTGCTCTTGGCGTAACATTAAATCCTGAATAATCTCAGCATAATACTTTTTATTTTTTAAATACTTTTTTCTTAAAATCCTCTTTCAAAGTCCCTTCGCCTAATTTTTCCGTATATTTGGTAGGGAATACCCAAAAGTAGTATGCATGCACTGGACATAAAACCCACTGGACATTCACGCGTGAGATATTTAAATAAGGAAATTTTCTATTAATCCCATTTTAAACCAGTTTGTTTCAACTGTCAAATTAAGTCTTTTGGTTTTTTAACACAAAAGTCTTTTACACAGTTTTCAACTAAGTAAATATTGACTTAAAATGGAATTTAATAATTTTTCACCAAAAAATAAAGACCTAGTAAACAATATAAAAATTACTTTAGAAGATTTTCCAGATGACATTTACATTCTACTAGAAGATGAATTTAGAGCTAAGTTCTTTAAAACTGCTTGGAAAATTAATAAGAGTTATAGGCATTTGGCTAAAAAAATAGGAGTTTCTGCTCCAACTATGTTGGCTTGGAGAAGAAACAAAGATGGTGGACACTATGAACGCTTTGTTTCTATCAAAAATTTAAGGAAAATATTAGATTTTTGTAAAAATTCCGACAGTCCTTTGTTTGATTTTAGAGTAATAGAGAAACATATAAAATATATTAGGGCAATACATGGAAAATTAAGAATATGTAATCCAAAATTGCCGATAGATGATTCTGTAGAATTGAGAGAAATAGTGACTCATTTATTGTGTGATGGATATGCTTCAAATAAAAAACGTATGACATCTAAATATGATCTAACAAGTTTGGAGGCAGTCAAAGAATTTCAAGAGGAATTATCCCTATTTGGTAAAATTCAAAATTTAGAAATTAGAAAGTACAATCCTCCTAAACCAAGAGCTACTGTATACAGATTAAATTTCCCTAAGGCAATAACAAAAATGTTATGTAATGAATTTAATGTTGATTTCAGCTGGAATAAGGGAAGAATACCTAAAGAATTTTTTAGAGGAGATAAGAAATTATTAGTAGCGATAGTTAGGGCATTTTTAATAGATGAAGGACATATTCACAGTTTATCCGTTAAATTTTCATCAAATAATCTTGAACTTTTATATGATTTAGAATCAATTTGCTTAAAATTAAATTATGAGTCTTTAGGTATAAGAAATTGTAAAAGTTGTTATGTTTTATCATTATCGACAAAGAGTTTTTTGAATATTTGTAATGACATTATGAGTATTTCCCCATTACCTATTCTCAAAAAACAAAAGAGACTAGAGTTAGGCCTAAAATTACTAAAGAAAAGGTATATACATTCTGATGTTGGAAAAGAAATAATTGAGCTTCTGAAAGTAAAACCAATGACTATATCGCAGCTTTGTGAAAAAATAATATCTCGGAGAAACAACATTGATAATCATCTTAACAAATTAAAAACAAAAAATGTTGTTACTACCTGTTTAAGTAAAGCAAGAGAATCAGGAGGAGGATTTATTTGGAAGCTGGCTTATCAGAAGTAGTTTTATTAGTTAACGATTCTGTATATCTGCATTTAGGAAATTTATTACATCCAAAAAAACTACCATAAATACTTTTTCTTAAAACAAGTTTTCCGTCATTACATTTGGGACATGGTTTTTCTAGCTCTCCCTTAGCAACAGCTTTGGCTTCTTTGCCTGCCTTACCTTCTGCATATTTGCTTTTGCATTCAGGGTTAACACAAAAATCTTGGGGACGTTTTCCTCTTTTAATTACTGTAACCATTGGATAACTGCATGTTTCGCATTGTTTTTGCGATGGCTTTAATAGTGCATTTGATGGTAAACTAAAGATAGTTTTACAATTAGGATAACTTGTACAAGATGTGAAATAGCCTTTTTTCCCCCTCCTTATTTGTAAATATCCTTTCTTACATACAGGACATTTACCTAAATTTGATAAAGCATCCCGTGTCTCGATATTCGCGCTTAATAGCTCTTTTCCAATTTCCTTTTCATGCTTCTTGAAATCAGACATTATTTCTGTTATTTTTTTCTCAGCCTCGCTCAAAACCTCTTCGCCTGTCTTCTTGCCTTCAACTATTTGCTCCATTTCCTCTTCAAAATGTCTTGTCAATTCTTCATCAACTATTTTTGGCACATGCTTTTCAAGTGTTTCAATAGTTTTTATTCCTAAATTTGTAGCTTCAATTGCCTTTCCATCAACATACCCTCTCTGAAACAATGTATCGACTATAGAAGCACGAGTAGCTTTTGTTCCGAGATTTTTTTTCTCAAGCTCCTTAATTATAGAAGCAGGTGTATAGCGTTTAGGAGGTAATGTTTCTTTGCTGTGTAATTTTATCTTCTTAACTTCTACAGCATCATCCTTATTTACCCTGGGCAGCTCTACTTCCTCAATCTTAACATAAGGCTGGTAAAAAACATGCCATCCTTTTTCCACAGTCCTTGTGCCTTTTGCAATAAAAATTTCGTCTTTGCAATTTAGGTCTATTGTCATTGTTTCCCTTAAAGCTGCATCTGCAAATGTTGCCATAAATCTTTTTACAATAAGATCATAAATTCTCTGCTCCCTTTCATTTGCATTTCCTGGAATAATGCCTGTCGGATAGATAGCAGGATGCGCAGGATCTGTCTTTTTGCCGTTATTTGGCATTAATGATTTTTTAGATAATAATTGTTTAGTTAATTCTGAATATTCTTTCTGCTTAGATAATGCTGTTAAAATCTTCTTAAATCCAATTTTATCTGAAAGCTGCTGGGAAGAAGTTCTTGGATATGAAATAGCTCCGGATGTATAAAGCTCCTGGCCAATTTCCAGGGTTTCTTTGGGGCTTATCTTATGGCACCTATATGCTTCTATCTGCAGGCTTGTAAGGTCAAAAGGAACTGGTGGTGCCTGATTAAACTGCTTCTTCTCTGCTTTATCAACAATTGCTTTCTTTTCATTCTTAACTTTCTTCATTACTGTATTCGCTTTTTCTTTTTCCCAAAATTTGTCTTCCTTATGCCATGCTATTATATCTCCTTTGTTCACATTACCCTGCAGTTCTATCTGCCAGAATGGAACCGGCTTGAAAGCCTGGATTTCTTTTTCCCTGTGGACAATTATCTTTAAAGCAGGTCCTTGAACCCTTCCTGTTGACATTAATTTAAAGCTGCCAGCTGTTTTTATTGAAGAAGTTAGTGCTCTGCTGTAATTTATTCCATTTATCCAGTCCAGATGATGCCTTGCATCCCCTGCTTCTGCCTGCGGCCAATCCAGATGCTTATCCTTATTTTCATATGCCTCAATTAAATCCTCTTTAGTTAATGTAGAGAACTTCATCCTGTTTGCATCTTTCTTTTTGCACGCATAAACAATGATATTTCTACCTATTACAGAGCCTTCCTGGTCATAATCTGTAGCAACAGTAAACTCATTGGCATCTTTTGCAAGTTTTTTTATTGTGTTTAGATACTTTTTTGAAAAATCTGATCTTTTATTGGTTTCAGAAGAAGGTTTCCATTCAATATCAAAAACAGGGAACACCCATCCCTTCTTTTCTTTTTCAGCAAGACCGTAAAGATGGCCGACTGCGCACGCTACAACAATATCTTTTTTTCCGCGAGTTAGCAGATAGTAAGGGACTCCGTTCATATTTTCCTTAATTGCCTTTCCATCAGCTAAAGCCTCTGCAACTTTTTTTGCTGCATTCGGCTTCTCGCATATTATCAATTCGTACATGATTTTTTCTTAGAAAGGGAAATAATTTAAAAATGTTTGGAAAAAG
>JAZDMC010000039.1:0-6657 GCA_043801325.1 Candidatus Woesearchaeota archaeon
TAATTATTATAATTTTATTTTAAAGTAATTTTATTTTTTAATTATTAATCATTGTTTTTTGTTTTAAATGGGCTTATGTTTTATTATTAATCAATGGTTTTGCGTCTTTTTATAACTTTACCGTTTATTAACTTTACTTCCCGGCAAGCTTGTTAAAGTAATTTTTGATCAGTTCCTGCTGATCCAATTCTTCTGGTAGCCGCTCACCTGAAGCAGATGAACCTTCAATAAAAACTTCCTGGGGAAATATCTCATCAAACTGCTTCTGATCAGCATCGCCTTCCTCCATTACATTGACCTCATAATTCACAGGGCTTATCTTTATATCAATCTGCTCGTTGCCTAAAACTGCAAGCTTGCTTTCCCCGTAAATATCATCGCTTTCATTGATTTCTCCAAATAAGGTGTTAGCTGCCCGACGAGGATTTAAATTATCTAAAACATCCGGCAAACCGCTTAAAAATTTGGTTAAGTCAACAATATACAAATTTAGTGTTGTCGCAAATACAATTGCAAATGAAAGCAATATGACTGCAAATATTTTATATGACACTCTTTTTGTCTGTATAAAAGAGCTTAATCCTATATGCTTTAAGTCATATACAACCTCCTCTTCCAGCTCATTTATAACAGGATTGTCTTCCCTAATGTTATCTGCAGCAGTTCTTAGCTTTTCTTTAAGCGGCTCGTATTTGCCCTCAACAATTTTCCTTTTGTCTCTCTTGGAATTTGCGTATAATCTCATCCCAAAATAAACTGCGGCAGGTATTAATGCCGATATCGGAAATAAATTCACCAAGGACAGCAAAAAATAAACAGCCAGGAAGAATATTGCTGTATTTAGCGTAGTCTCAAAAATAATAAAAAAATTGATTGTCCTATTGATTTCCCTGATTACTTTAATGAAGTTTTTCATTGTTAGCAATCGCTATCAGAGCCGCCAGCTGCAACGAGTTCTGCGCATATCCTATCAATATCATTGTTCAAGCTGCTCACCCTTGACTTCAATACGCTTACTTCAGTATTGGCAGCGATTAAGTTTGCCTGTACCTGAGACAATAGGTTATTAGCTGAAATTAATTCAGCTTTTTTCTCAGCCAATTGGCTTTTTGTATTGCTTACCTCTACACGCAATACATTATTCTCATCACTTGCATCTTTATACCTTTGGTCAAGCACATTTTTGTCTTGTTCTGCCTTTACCCTTAAGCTGTATGTTTCATTTAATGCCTGCTTCTGAACAGTCAATTCCGTTGTTACCTTGCTCAACTGCCCTAGTTTTTCCTGATACTCTAACGAAACACCCTTGAAAGTCGTCTGATAATATGCGCTAAACGCGCTAAACAAAAGTATAGATGCAATTATCAAAACCAGCAACCCGATGTTCACATCTTTTTTCATAAATGTCATTTTTACTTACCTCATTTTTTTCATTGAATTTTTATTTTTATCGTAGCTTTAACAATTATTTGCGTATTTGTTTTTTATTTTAATTGTTATTTCGTTTTGGCATTGAAATCATATTATTAATTAATCATTGGTTTTGCGTCGCTTATGGTGATTTTTTATTATTGGAATTATTTTTATTGTATCTTAAGTATTGAATTATTTCATCATACTGTTTTTTTATCTATAACTCTTGTTTTCCCACAGCCTCCTTAAGTAAATTTCTCCCAAAAATAAGACCAGAGCAACAAGCAAAAATGGCCACTTAAAGTCTGTTGTGTCAATCTTTATTCTCTTTGACTTTTCTTTTATAAAATCCAGTAAAGCGTCAGTATCATCTTTGTCAAAAACTTGGCCTCCTGTCTGCTCGACCAATTGTATAAACTCCTCGCTAATTCCTAAATCCTTGAACTCGTCATTGTAATTAACAGCAGCATCAGCCCCTAAAAAATTATAGAATCCTGTTTTTGTCGGATTAAAGTTTGCATTGTAAGTATTAACATCGGATTTTACAAAAGTGAGCTTCTCATGCTGCGGCAAGGTGTCTGAAATAACATTCACAAACATTATTCCGTCAAGTGTTGTGTCCTTAATGCTCACATCAAAGTTCTTTTTCCTTGACAAGTCTCCAATAACCCAGTTTATTGTTTTTGTCAGAATCTTGGAATTTTCCTTGCTCAAAAATTCTCCGCCCCACTTGCTTCCGTCATCTGTTGCCAGGCTAACTACTCTTCCCAGGCCAAACCTCCATGTCACCATCATCGGGATGTTTTTGTTTGTTGTAATCAGCAATCTTGAAGCTGGTTTTGGAATGACATAATTATATCCGCTCACAACAACATCAAGGCTCTGGTTAAATGTTATGAAATGCGTTGTGTCCAGTAAAACAAGCTTGTTAAGGAATTCTGGATCATCTTTGCTTTCCGGCTCGCCAAATATTATCTTCAGTTTGTTTGAAGCGTCAACAGGGAAATAAATTCCCTCTCCCAAACCTGCAACCTCTGTCAGAAATTCATCATTCCTTCTTTCTCCAACCCCTGCAACATAAATTTTTATCCCTCTTGCAGCAGCTTGCCGCGCGCTTTCCTTAGTGTCATCCATCAATTTGTTGTAAGTTGTCTTTCCATCTGAAATCAGGATTATATTCTTGCCTCCTGCAACATCTCTAAGCATTTTATTTCCGGCATCCAGGCCAAGGTTAAAAAAGGACTGCCCGTCAAAAACCAGCCTTGAAATCTTGTCTATAAGCTCTTTTTTATTTTCGCTTAGCGGTTTTATATCGGCAACCTTGTAGGGTATTGTATTAAATGCTATAACTCCAACATTATTTTTCTTGTCAAGGCTGTCTATTATGCTGACAGCTTGCGCTTTTTCAACATTAACATAGTCTGCTGTTCCATGAGAGATGTCAATGACAATTACAATATATACATCGCTTTTTTCAGACTCTTCTCCTGCCCCTACCTTGACTGGCAGCAGTGTCTCTACCATTGTTCCTTTATATCCTCCCCGGTCATATGAATTTTGGCCTCCAACTACAAACAGGCCATTTCCGTCAGAAACATAATTGCTCAGCAAGTTCACATAAGGCAAAAGTTTGTTTGCAGGAATGTCATTCAAAATAACTGCCAGATAGCTGCTTAAGTCCCCAGGTATAGAGCTTACAGTTGTTAAGTCATAAATTCTTTCCAGCTCTGATATTAAAGGAGAGCCTTTTTCCGAGACAAATAAAACCCTTGGTCTTGGAACAACCTTAACTGTCTTATAATATCGGTTATTTTGTGAAAAATAATCATTGCTTCCAACATTCAGCAGTTCAGCAGTGATTCTATGGTAGCCTTCTGAAAGTTTTTTATTTAAAGTGAAAGTATTGCTCTTATCATCGCTCCTTGCAATAACAATTTCATCATCAAACCTGACTTCCAGAGTATAAGGAATCTTTTTCCCGACATTATTAACATTCACAATAAAAACCTCCTCTGTATCTCTTATAGCCTCGCTTACGCCTAGAACCTCGACACCAACATCGCTTTTTATCGGCTCCATAGCAAGGGTGCTTACAGTAACGTTTAATGAGGATGCAAGCAGCATCACATCTCCCAAGCGCTTTCCAGCATTATTATTCCCGTCAGTTATGACTAAAACATTTTCATCTCTCTCTAAATTATTAAGAATGCCATCTCCAATTGCAGACTTGTCTCCAAACACAACGTGCCTTACAGATACAGGAACTACGTTCTTTAATTTGCTGGCCAGTTCTTTTTCAATGCCCGGCTCAAATAAATTAAAAGAGGTTGAATTGTCCACTAAAATTGTGATTCTTGGATTTCCCTTCACAGTTTTTGCTTCCAGCAAAAAAGGGCTTGCTATTGCAATAAGCACTAATGCAAGAATTAATGACCTTATTATAAAGAATTTAGTCCTTTGGCCTTTTTTCTCTTTTTCATAGCTTGTCTGCTCAGACTTGTTAAAGAAATTTATGAAGTTTCTTTTTATCACAAAGTACAGTACAATTATCAGGGGTATTATTAATAGGGCCATATAAGAGTACTTCAGGCAAAACTTGGACATGCAAAATACGCTGCTTAAATCCGGGAACATTACTGAAATTATATATCACCTCTTCTTTTTATGTAGAATACTTCAAAACACAAAAGCAAAAATACTCCCAGCAGGATAAAAACACTTAAGCTAAAATTTTTTTCAATGCCTTCCTCTTTTAGGACTTCTGCGCTCTCAGTTTTTTCTTTTAGCGTGCTTTCTCCTGTAACCTCGCTTTCTTCTTCATCAAGAAGGTTAGCTGCGAATTTCTTCTCATTAAATTCATATATGCCTGCTTCATCAAATATAACCTTGGACATTGCCGAAGATGAAGAAGGTGTCTTAACACGCTGCTGGTCTATTGTTATAATCTTTCCTGTCTTTATATTAAAATCCCTTATATCTTCTGTTTCTGCCATAAAATTAATCAATGAACTCCAAAAGACAGGGTAAGAGGGCAAAGTTTTGAAGTCGCTTGCGGCATCAATAATCCCGTAATAGAAAACCTTCCCCTTAAAATGCTCTTTCATTGCCAGGATTGGCGTTCCATCAATAGAAGCAATAACATTCAGGTCCTTAGCACCTACATCAAAATATTGGGATACTGTTGAAAAGCATATATCATTCTCAAATTGTTTTGTCATTTCATTTACTGCATCTATGCATGCCCTTTTTGTCTCCTGAAGCAAATTCTTTAATCCTACAATATCAAGGTCTACCATGCTGAATTGGTTTAAGTTGTCCTGCGCAGTGATTATCAGTTCTCCCCCATTTCTAACGTAACTTGACAAATCCTGGAATGTCCCTGGAAGAATTCCATCTCTCCTTCCAACATTGTTTATGCTATGCACTACAATTACATCATGCTTAAACGGCTCAACTTTTTCTCCACGGGTATTTACTGTAAGGACTGGAGGATTGACGATATTAAGCTCTATATCCTTTGAAGCAAGCAGGGCATTTTCAAGGTTGGTATCACGATTGTTTGTTATCAGCAGCACACTCACTTTTTTCTTTAATGGAGCGCTTATGTAAACAACATTATCTATGTCTAAGTCGTCTTTCGGCTCAAGCTCAATCTTGCTTATGCCTGTAGGAGTATCATCAAACATAAAGGTTTCAACAGAATTTGGCAGCACATCGATTTTCCCAGACTCTGCTATGACATTGTTATCTTTTATCAGCTTAAGGCTTATCTGTTTTTTTACGCTGTTGAAATTTTTGACATAGAGCTTTATGCTGTGCTTACTAACATCCATAGTTATAATACCTGCATTTTCTGCATTGTTTGACACATCTATGAAGTTCACAACAACCTCTTCTGAGCTTACAGCTTTTTTAACAGACAATAAATCAGGGCCGTCCATATTGCTAAAGTCGCTTATGACAACAATCCTTCCTGGGCTGTCCTGAAGCATATCTTTAGCCAACAGCATTGAGTCCCCCAAGTTTGTTGTTGTTGCTTTTTCCTGCAGGCTGTCTAAAATAGTGGAAGCTGTCTCGCTATTTTCATCTTCCAGTATAATTAACGGCACATTCTCTGCAAGGATTATGCTGTTTTTTCCGCTAAGCGCTCTTTTGGCTTCTGTTATTGCTTTATCAAATCTTGTTGTTCCTCCTTCATCTGCCTGCATTGACGCGCTTGCATCCAGCACTATAACCGTATTCTCCAGAGAAACATCATACGGAACTTTTGCAACAGGCTCTGCTATCGAAATAGCCAATCCAGTCAACGCTAACAGCTGTATAAAAAAAAGAAGATTTGTTAAAAATTTCCTTAAAAAATCAGATTGTTTGGATGTTTTTTTATTTTGAAGTATGAACATTAAAGAAGGTATAATCCTGTCCTGGGGCCTTGGCCTCCTCATATATAAAATTATGAAGGGTATTAAGCTTAGCAATGCCCATAATCCTGTTGTATTTGAAAATCCCATACTTAACCTCTTTTTTTATTTTTTTTAGCTACTATTGCAGCCAAATCTTCTGTGCTTACTAAATCCTTGACAACAACCAGATGATCATCTACCATATACCAGTAAACCTCGCTGTTTAAGTCAAGTTTTAATTCTTCTCTTGCCTCAAAAGGCAAAGTTACCTGTCCTTGTTTTGTTATCTTCGCCTTTCCAATGAATTTCACAGTCATTTTAGATTATTAATATTAATAAAAATACTAAAATTATGATAATTATTAAGATTAATATTTATAAATCTTATGGTTTTGAAATAAACATCTTTAAATAATATGCCAAAATACCAAAATTTGAGATAATATGGACCTAAAACCAAAACAAAAAACCCCCTATCAATTGAGAAATTCCGGGAAACTCGGGGGGAGGCTGCCAGACATGATTAATGAGAACAATACTACAACAGGTAGCCCATGTTTAGTATACATTATTGATCAAAATAATCCTGGCAGAGGTGTTCTGGATAGAGAAAAAACGATTAAGGAATCTAAAGGGTGGAAAAAGGGACAAGTTATTGAATACTTAAAACAGAATAATATACCAATATATAAATCACTTTAACCCTTATTAAAGAAAATAACAATATCTTTTTCATAACTAATTTTTAAGCAAAATCTTTTTATACTCACTCTCAATTTTCTTCCCTTATGCCAAAAATAAAAATAACATTTCCAGATAGCAGTTCAAAGAGCTATGAAAAAGG
>JAZDMC010000057.1:0-15728 GCA_043801325.1 Candidatus Woesearchaeota archaeon
TTTGGGCATAGTCTTTAGAACGGAATATAACATTTTCTAAGTTTAATAGACTGCTGTCCTCTTGGTAGAATGCCATAGTTTTTTTTATTTCATCGTAGGATGGTGTTCCTTTAAATTCCTCTAGCACAGGTACAAAATATATATGAGATTTAGGATTATCCTTAATATTGACAGGCTTTTTATGTCTAATCCCTGTAGGCAATTTACCTGTAGAAAAAAGCTCAAATAATGCTTCTATACTTGTTCCATGCAGCATAAGGGGATTGTCTGAAATACCATCCTTGCCATTCCCTAACCATACCCTTATTTCTTCTTCTAGTGCTTTCATAGTGGTTTAATAAAATAATACACCTATTTAAGCTTTTCTAATATTTTACTATTTTAAAGTAACAACAAAATAGAAAGATTTATAAATAACTATTTCTCACTATATTGCTATGAGATTACTTAAGTTGGGGGTGGCATTAGTACTAGTTATAGTTGCTATTGCAGTAGCCTTAGCTAATGCTACATACATAGATAATGATTTTTCTGATAAATGGGTTATTGAAAAGGGGTTAAAAACTTATAAGGAAGAGATTTGTGTGGATAATTTTGGAGATATTGCCTGTACAGAAAATACTTACATAGAATGTAATGGAGAAGAATATAAAGTTCCTATTATGACTGGTTATACTGTTAAGGAAAAGGTTTTTGTTCCGGAATATGTTAAGACAGAGTGTATTGAACAGATAGTAATTGCTGAAAAGCCAACTGGCGAGGAAAAAGCATCTCCTGTGGATAGAATTGAAGATTCTGATGTAAATGTAAATAGCAACAGCGTAAGAATAGATATTAGAAATGCAAAATGGAGAAAATATATTGACAGCAATTCAATGGATCCTTTAATCGATGAAGGTACAACTACAATTGAAATAAAGCCAAAAGATGCTAATGAAATAAAAATTGGAGATATAATTGCATATGATGTTGATGGCTATGACTATGCTTTTGTTCATAGAGTTGTTGGAATTAAGAATGATAGAGATGGAGTTTATTTTGTAACAAAAGGAGATAATTATTATAAAGAAGATCCTGATAAAGTAAGATTTTCTCAAGTTGAAGGAATTGTTGTTGGGATTTTGTATTGAAGCTTTTTTCTAACAAAAATATTATAAATGGTTAAAAAATACTCTCAATATGGACCTAATATACATTATTCTTATTATTAGTATTTTAGGGCCTATTATAGGTTCTTTGATTGGAGTTTTGAAAAAGCCATCTAATTCCTTTATGTACAATATGCTTGCATTTGCAGCAGGAGTTATGCTGGCAGTTTCTTTCTTGCAGTTAATACCCCAAAGTATAGAGCTTTCTTCAATAATGATATGTGCTATTGGCTTTATTATTGGGGCTGTAATTATGTATGTTCTTGATACTAAATTAATTCCACATGTACATCCCGAATTATGCAAACCAGAACCTGGTTATAGATTAAAGAAAACATCAATTTACCTCCTCTTGGGAATATTTCTGCATAATTTTCCAGAAGGTATGGCTATAGCTTCAGGTATTGTAGCTGATTTCAAGACTACTTTTACTATTGCATTAGCAATCGCAATACAAAATATTCCTGAAGGAATTTGCACCAGTGCACCTTATTATTTCTGTACCAAAAAGAAACTAAAATCATTTTTAGTATCGTCATCAACAGCAATTCCCATAGCTGTAGGTTTTATTTTTGCCAGCTTTCTTTTCCAGAATATTCCATTATTGATTACAGGAATGATTATTGCAGCAACAGCAGGATTTATGGTTTACATAACAGCAGATGAATTAATCCCTACCTCATGCAACAAAGGCAATGGAGAATATAGCCACAGTTCAATATTCTCGTTAATTGCAGGAATATTATTTGTTATTCTTCTTGGTTTGATTTGAGAATAGGTTAATGAAACAACAAATATTATAAATCACTTTAAAACCTCCAATCCTATGGAACAAGAAGATATTGAAAAACTAAAGAACGCTGGCAAGATAGCTGCGCAAGTTTTAGAGTATGGCCAGAGTTTGATTAAAAAAGATGCTTCTTTGCTGGAAGTTCTTGATAAGATAGAAAATAAGATTTTTGAGTTAGGTGGAAAGCCTGCTTTTCCTGTACAGGTTTCATGCGACCATATAGCTGCGCATTACTGCTCTGATGAAGAGGATAAAACAGTTTTTTCTGACCAAATTGTATGTTTAGATATTGGAGTACAAATTGATGGTTTTATTGGTGATACAGCAGTTACAATTGATTTATCTGGAAAACATGAGGATTTGGTAAAAGCTTCAAGAGAAGCTTTAGAAAATGCAATAAAGACAGTAAAAGTTGGTGTCACCTTAGGTGAAATAGGAAAAATTATACAGGATACAATACAAAAATATGGCTTTGCTCCTGTAAGGAACTTATCAGGACATGGTTTAGGCAAATATGAACAGCATACAAACCCAAGCATTCCTAATTTTGATAATGGTGACAATACTAAAATAGAGAAAGGTATGGTTTTTGCTATTGAACCGTTTGCAAGCACTGGTGCTGGGATTGTACGGGATTCAGGAATAGCAACGGTTTTTACTTTAGAGAACAAAAAGCCTGTACGAGGTGTAATAACACGGCAGGTTTTGAAAGAAATTGAAAGCTATAATGATCTTCCATTCACAACAAGATGGCTTACAAAAAAATTTGGAGCTAAAGCTAAATTTGCTTTAAGGGAAATGGAACAATTAGGAATGCTGCATTCTTATCCACCATTAGCAGATAAAGATAAAGGTTTAGTATCTCAAGCAGAACATAGTATTTTGGTTGATGATAGCGGTAAGGTTATTGTTTTAACATTGGGAAAATAATACCCAAAAACATAAATACCCCTATTTAATACTTAGGTTAAAATGGAAAATAAGATAGAACCAGAGTATGATAAGCTTTGTAAAAAATACAAATTACCAAAATTTAGCGAGGTAGACCAGGAATTTGAGATAAGCAGTTTAGAAAACGAAAGATTTCTTATTAGGAACACGTTAAGGAAGATATCAGAAAAGCTTGAGACCTATGGTGATGCAATTGGAAATTTGGTTCATCCTGATGGATCCTCTTTAAGCAGCATGTATGAGATAAGGTTTTTTTCTGAAGATGAAAAAGATGATATGTACAAATTATTTAAGAAATTGGTGAAAGCTAACAGAAATATAGCGGAAGTAGTGCTAAGTGCTGATGAAAAAAAGGAAGCTGAGTTTTTGAATAGTTTCTTTAATGAATGGCTGGGCATAAAAAAAGAATTATTAGCTTATTTAAGCAAAATGAAAGAATGCTGGGGAAAAGAATCTACAATTAAGGATGACTTGGGCTATTTTGGATAGGTTGAAAAAATGAATATTGTTTTGTTAGGGCCTCCTGGAATAGGAAAAGGAACTGCTGCATCAAAGCTGAGCAAAAAAATGCAAATTCCGCATATTTCTACAGGTGATATGCTAAGGGAGAATGTTGCGCAGAAAACAAGCCTTGGTGTAGAAGCTAAATCTTACATGGACAAAGGATTATTAGTTCCTGACGGTGTTGTAATTGAGATGATGAAAGACCGGGTAAAAAAAGATGACTGTAAAAAGGGATTTATTCTTGACGGTTTTCCAAGAACAATAAACCAAGCAGAAGAGATTGGCAAAGAAATCAAAATTGGTAATGTTGTTAACATACAGGCAAGTGATAAGGTTATTATAGGTAGGTTAAGCAAAAGAAAAGTATGCAAAAAATGCGGTTTTATTTACCATCTTATATATATAAAGCCAAAAAAAGATAATATTTGCGATAAATGCGGCAGTGAGTTGTATCAAAGAAAGGACGATGAGCCTAAGGCTATAAAAGAAAGGCTAAAAGTCTATAGAAAAGAAACAGAGCCTTTGATTAAATATTACAGAGAAAAAGGAGTTATTGCTGATGTTGACGGTTCTGGAACACCAGAAGAAGAATTTGAATTGGTTTTGAAGGCTGTTTCTTAAGCAAATAAATAATCTATCAGCACAGTTGCAAAAGAGCCTTTTGGCAAAGAGAATTTTACAGTAATTTTTTCTTTATTTTTATTCAATTCATCTTTTTCTTGGTTTATTATTTTAAAGTCATTGATTTTTATAAGTGCGTTTCTTTCACTGCCTTCAGAGCTTAAATCCGGAATAGCTTTTATTATGAAGTCCCTAAGACTGATTTTTTCTTTATCTAGGATTTCATTAATCATTTTTTCAATATTTTTATTGTTAATTTCTGTCGCAAAGCCAATTATTGGAAGTTTTTCATCGTTAATTAATTTTTTATGATTGTCCTTATTATTTTTTATTAATCTGGTATATTGCTCTAATGTTTTGTTGAACAAAAAGGACTGGTAAGAATGGATATACAGCTTTAATAACCTAAATTGAATTATTTTCAATGCCCCTACAAAATCATTTTTTTGCTTTTTTAGATGGTAATTTATTTCTTCTTTGCAGTCTGAATTGCTTCCAATAATTAGGTCAATTGCTTCCTTGAAATTGTTTTTTATGAGCGCTTTCCCTATTAATGAATTATTGTTTGAAAGGCGTTGCTGGCCAAAATAGTTAGGGATACGAATTTCATCATTGTTTATTCTATTTTTTATTTTTTCTATCTCTTTTTTTGCTAAATTTCTTATTGTTATTATGAATCCGTTGCCTTTTAAATTACCAAGATAAATCTTTTCATTGCCTCTGCCTAAATACTTAAGCTCAATATCCCTTATTTTTATGTTCTCAATGTTTTTGTTTCCGTTTTTTACTGAAATAAATTGCTCTGTCAATGCATTCTTGTCCTTATTGCCTGCAAAGCCAATATCTTTTTCATTGATTTTGAGTTGTTTAGCAATAGCTTGTACAGCCCTCAAAGTGTTATAATTTTTCTTTTTTAATATAAAATAGAAATATTGCCCGTTATCATTGAATTGTATATCATTTATTTCTTTTACAATAAAATCTTCTGGAATTTGCTTTATTTGGTGCATAATAGCAAGAAATAGGGAGCATATTAAAAATTGTTTTATTTGCTCATCATCTTTAGCATATCTACCATTCTTACAGAGAATCCATATTCATTATCATACCATGTTGCGACTTTTACCAGCTTTCCTATTACTTTTGTCAATTGAGAATCAAAAATTGAAGAATGAGGGTTTCCAATTATATCTGTGGAAACCAAAGGCTCTTCTGAATACTCCAATATTCCTTTTAAATATGTTTGTGATGCTTTCTTAACTGCTTTGTTGACATCTTCAACAGTTGCATTTTTCTTAACTAAGCATACAAAATCCGTAATTGAGCCGCATGGAACTGGGACACGGAAAGATAAACCATCCATTTTTCCATTTAAGTGCGGCAAGACTTCACCAACTGATTTTGCTGCTCCTGTTGTTGTGGGAATTATATTAACCGGCGCTGCCCTGCCTCTTCTTAGGTCTTTATGCGGTAAATCCAATAATCTCTGGTCATTTGTGTAAGCATGGATTGTTGACATAAATCCGGCTTCGATGCCAAACTCTTTGTCTAAAACATCCACAACAGGCACTAAACTGTTAGTTGTGCATGATGCATTTGAGATTATTTTAAGCCCTTTGGCTTCTTTTTCATTTGCGCCTATAACTATGGTTTTTACATCTCCGCCTTTTCCTGGTGCAGACAATAAAACCTTTTTTGCGCCGCACTTTATATGGTCTTCAAGCTCTTTTTCCTTTCTAAAAAGGCCAGTGCTTTCAACAACTATATCAACATTAAATTCTTTCCAAGGAAGCTTAGTATGGTCTTTTTCACACAGAACATGTATTTTTTTGCCATTAACTTTTATAAAATTATTTCCTGCTTCTATTTTTGCATCAAATTTGCCATGCACAGAATCATGCTTTAGGAGGTGAGCAAGCGTATTTGCATCTGTTAAATCATTAATTGCAACAAAATTAAGGTTTTTTTCCTTAAAACCTATCCTGAAAACAAGCCTTCCTATTCTTCCGAAGCCATTAATTGCAATATTCACCATTTTTCCCTATAAGGCAAGTAGAGGATTTAAATAGTTTTTGGAAATTAAAAGAAAAAGAGTTGATTAACTTATTTCTTATTCCATATGATTATTCTCTCATCTCCGGCTCTATATATTTAAGCCCTAATTTTTTATAACATTCCTGTTCTGTTTTTCCTGCAAGCATTTTGTTTGTTTTTTTGTTGAAAAGTCCATATTCGCTTAATTTCATTCCTTTTTTGATTGCGATTTTTCTTAGCTCTATGTTATGCTGCTTGCTTCCTGTGAAATATAATAAGGCTGCTCCGTAACTTTTTTCAGTTATAACCCTTAAATCTGCTTCTAAGCCTTCTTTAAGCCTTACCATTGATTTTGTATGCCCTTTTGCTAGAACTTGCTGCACATCACCCATTGTTGTAAAGAAATCCATTACTTTTTTTGGGTTTTTTGATGTTATTAAAATATCAATATCTCCAATAGTTTCTTTTTTTCTTCTTAAAGAGCCTGCTATTTCTATTTTGCTTACTTCTTTTAGTTTTTTTAGCTGGTTTTTTATTTTTTCTGCAACATTCAGGGCATATTCTAAAGGAAATCTTTTTCCAGAAGTTTTTGCAAATTCGATGCTTTTCAGTATATTTTTTTCTACTATTGGTCCTAAGCCTTTTATGCTTCTAATTTTTCCTTGTTTTGCTGCTTTTTCTAAATCCTTGATGTTTTTTATGTTCGATTGTTTATACAGTTTCATTATTGTTTTTGGGCCTAGACCTTCTACTTGTTTGAGCTCATCCATATTAACTGGAACTTGTTTTTTTAGTTTCTCTAAATAGCTTGATTTATTGTTTTGCAGAAAATCAGAAATCTTTTTTGCTATGCCTTCTCCTACACTCGGAATATCATCTAATTTACCTTTTTTCCATATTTCTTCAATATCTTCTAAGAGGTTTTCTATAATAGATGCTGCTTTTCTGTATGCTATTGGTTTGAATTGAACTTCCTGTATTTCCAGAAGATCAGCTATACCATTCAATAACTCTGCTACTTCTTGGTTTTTCATAACAGTTTCTTTAATCTATCAGTATATAAGATTTTTCATGTTTAAGCTTAGTAAAACTCATCCAAAGTCTTATGGGTTTTTAAGAATTCATTTGCTTTCTTTAAAATTTCTTTTGCGTTTTTATAAGTTAATTTCTCTAGTGCTTTATCGTAAGGAAGCCATACTGAACCGATATGCTCAAAAGAAAGTTTTATTTGCTCTGTTTTGGTTTTTGCAAGGTAAAAAACAACTTCTTTGCTTATTAACTCTTTTTTAAATTTGAAATAATACTGTATTTTTTCCTTAAAATCCTTGATAATTTCAATGTCTTTTATGCCAGTCTCTTCTTCTACTTCGCGTTTTACTGTATCAAAGTCCTTTTCACCTTCTTCAACATGGCCTTTTGGAAAATCCCAATGTCCTTCTTCATAGTGCAATAAGAGGTATATTGGCTCTTTGTCTTTCCTGAATATAATACCTCCTGCTGATTTCTCGCGTTTCATTTCATTAGTGTTGTTTAGGGGGTTTTTAAATAGTTTTTGTAAGAATATCAATGGCTTTATAAACCAAAACCGAAAGGTTTAAATATATGCTTTCCAATGAATATGTTAAAAAGGTGGTTTTAAAGTATAGCAAAATATATATACTACAGGCACCTAAACTGCTTGCTAGGTCCGAATAGAACAGTGGTAGTTCTGGGCCAATTATAGTGACAAAAAGAGAGTTGAGCGTTCCAGTCATACTTATGTTAGGGGGTGTAAGTGTTTTTAAATGAGGTAAAAGAGAGATAAGAGTATGTTAATGCAATTCATGTTATTAACTTAATCCCACCATTAAAAGGGTGTATGGGAGTTTGGTCACCTCTTTTCTCCTATGCGCGCTTGAGGTGGGGTTTTTATAATCAAAAAATGAAAATCACAAACAATAAAATCTATGAAACTGTAAAGGAAGTTGTTGGGGAAGACAGCTTAAAGGTAGTTGAATTTCTTAAAGATAAGAAGAATATCTCTGACTTTAAGATTGCAGAAAAGGTAAAAACTGATATTCATGAGATACGGAATATTCTATATAGGCTTTACAACCATAACTTAGTCAGTTATTACAGGAAAAAGGACAGGCAGAAAGGCTGGTATATAAGCTACTGGACCTTTAATAAGAAAAGGATTAAGGATCTTATGAAAAACCTTCATTATTCCAAAATTGAGAAGTTTACAGAAAGGCTCAAAATAGAGGAAGCAAATAAAGGTAACTTTTATCTTTGCCCAAATGCATGTGTAAGAGTCAATTTTGAAAAGGCAGCTGATTTTGAGTTTAAATGCCCTGAATGCGGAAGCTTATTAAATCATCAGGATAATGAAAAGACTATTGAATTCTTACAAGGCAAGATTAAGGAATTGCATATGACCAATGGCTTTGCAACAAAGATGGGCAATGGTTTTGCCCATATGGGTAATGGCTTTAAGAAGAATTAGTTCTATACTTTCTTTATTTTTGATACAAAGAATCCTTCACTGTCATTGTCTTGCGGCCATATTCTTAAGCATTTCTTTACTTCTTCACTATATTTTTGCTTTTCAAACTCCAGAATTGGATTGCTTCTTTTAATGTTATTTAGGTTTATTTCTTCTACTTTTGCGTTTTCATATTTATTTAATAAAAAATCAATTACTGCTTCGTTTTCTTCTGGCTCTAAAGAGCAAGTTGAATAAACCAGGGTTCCATTTTGTTTTAAGATATTGAATGCAGTCTCTATGAGCTGTTTTTGAGTTCCAGCAAGCCTTTTTACCATGTTTGGATTCCATATTCTTAATGTTTTCAGAGATTTTCTTATAGTTCCTGTTCCAGAGCATGGGGCATCCACTAAAATCTTATCAAACTCTATGTTTGATTTTTTAAACCATTGTCCTTGCATTAATGTAATTATGCAGTTTGTTATTCCGCATCTTTGAATGTTAAGGCTTAATGGCTTCATTCTTTCTGTTGTAAGGTCATTTGCTATCAAAATGCCTTTATTTTTCATTAATGCAGCAATTTGAGTGGTTTTGCTGCCTGGAGAAGCTGCTATGTCCAAAACTATCTCATTTTCTTCTGGCTCTAAAACAATTGGAGGAATCATAGAAGCAGCTTCTTGTGTGTAAAAATAACCTAAAGAATGCTCTATTAAATTACCAATATCTCTTCTTTCTTTTTTTATGTGTTCAATATAAAATCCTTCGTTGCACCATGGAATCTGCTCTAAGTTCCAGGTTTTTTCTAATCTTTTCTTTAAATCTTCTATTGATATTTTTAAAGTATTGACTCTTATCGAACGCCTTAGGAAAGATAATGAATATTTTTTAAATTCTTCAAAGTTTGTTAATTTTTCATATCTTTCTATGAATTTCTCCTTGAATTCAATTTCTTCTGAGTTTGGGATTATTGTTGGCATTTTAATGTAATATTTTTGACATATAAGGACCATCATGCTTATAGCCTAATTTAGCGAAATATTGTTTTGCTCCAATTCCAGAGATTACAACAACTTTATTTTTGTTATGTTTTTTTGTAATTTGCTCTGCTATTTTCATTAGTTTTTTTCCAATTCCCCTATGCTGGAAGCTTTGTTTTGATTTTTTTCCAATTGAAACTGCTGTTGAATATATATGAAGCTCTCTTATTACTGAAGAGTTTTTTGTTATTTCTTGTCTTAATAATTGGGAAGGAAATCTTAATCTGCAGTAGCCAAATAAAATATCATTTTTTTCATCTTCTGCTGCTATAAAGAATTCTTTTCCCTTAGAAGCTTTGTATTCAATTATTTTTATTCTTAGATTCTTTAAGTTCAAATTTCTAATTCCTGCTTCTCTGCATCTTATACATCTGCATTTAATATCTTTCTCCTTGCATATTTTTTCAACATATTGCCTTAAATTTGTCCTGTCAATTCCTGATTCTGTCATGAAAGTGGGTATGTCTCTTTGAACGCGCATAATTCTTACGTATTCTGGAATATATTTTTTGAATTCTGCTATTAAAGAAGCTGCTTTTTCTGTTGTTAATGGCTTAAAATTTCCTTTTTTCCAGTCTTCGAAAAGTTTTGTTCCTTTCATAACCATGCATGGGTATATTTTTAGCATATCCGGCCTGAAATTTTCATCTTTAAACAAAGTTTTTAATGAATTTAAATCCTGTTCTTTGGTAACACTTGGCAAGCCAGGCATAACATGGTAATTTATCTTAAATCCCAAGTCTTTAAGGATTCTTGTGGATTCTATTGAATCTTTAACTGAGTGGCCTCTTTCTATTTTTTCGAGAACTTTATCGTATACTGTCTGGATGCCTAATTCAACTCTTGTACAGCCAAGCCTTAGCATTTCATTTGCCTGCTCGAGTTTTCCATAATCTGGACGAGTTTCTATTGTTAAGCCTACACATCTAATAGCTGCTTTTTCATTTTTAATTTGCTCTTTTTCAAGAGTTGTTTTTTTGCTGTTTTTTATTTTTAGCAACTTTTTGTGTATATCTTTTGTTCTTTTTTTATCTGCAATATCTCCTGGCAATTGAAAGAAATCTTTGAATTTGGTTATATTTAGGTTATTATTTTTAATGAATAATGATGAGAAATCATTCATTGCTTGCATTGCATTTTTTATGAAATTTTCCTGGTAAGATTTTGGAAAGCTTGGAAAAGTTCCTCCCATTATTATCAGCTCTAGCTTATCAGGGACATGGCTAGCAGCTACATATTGCTCTAAGCGGTTCATGACCTGTAAATAAGCATTGTATTTGTTTCTTATAGCCCTTCTTGTGGCTGGCTCTTTGCCAGTATAGCTTTGAGGAACAGAACCAAAAGCGCTTTTAGGGCCACCAGGACAATAAGCACATTTTCCATGAGGGCATGGCATAGGTTTAGTCATTATTGCACATACTGCTACACCTGAAATTGTTCTTGTTGGCTTTGCAAGAAGAAATTTTCTTATTTTTGGAATATCTTTTACAGGTGAATGGAGCATTATCTCTATGTCTGTTGGAATTTTATTCAAATGATACGTTCTGCATAGTTTTGTTTTTTCTATTACCAGCTGTTTTTTATTTGGTTTTTTCTTTATTATTAGTTTTATTATTTCGGTGAAAAAGTTTTGATTCATAGAACACAGAGAAATTGTAGGGTTTATAAAGGTTAATAGTTATTTTGACATTAGAATATTGTTATTTACAATAGGTGGTGAAAAGGGAAAGATTTAAAAATGGTTTTGCCTTTCTTAGAGGAGAAATAAAGGGGTTCTATAGTTGTTTGTTAAATAAAATGTCACTTGAACATATTGTTGCTGTAGTATTAGCTGGTGGAGAGGGAAAAAGATTAAAGCCTTTAACTAGTGATATACCTAAGCCACTTTTGGAATTTGCAGGAGAATATAAAATAATAGATTTTGTTTTAAGCAACTTATACAACTCCGGCATTAAAAGAATTTTTACAATATTGCAAGATAAGCCTCAGGAATTGAGTAATTATATTCAAGGAGTCTGGGACCAAGAAGCTCTGTCTGATGTTTCTGTTGATATTCTTGAACCCAAATATGGAGTTTTTGAGGGTACTGCTGATGCAGTATTTAAAAACTGGAAAAAAATTTCAAATGCTGCTAAATCTGCACTGAGCAGAGACATTGCTATTTTTGGCGCAGATCATGTTTATAGGATGGATTTAAACCCAATGTTTGAAGTTCATCAAAAGACGAACGCAGACTTAACACTAGTAGCAGTAGAGGTTCCAAAAGAGCAAGCCCCTCATTTAGGAGTGATAGAAGCAGAAGAAAAACATGGATACTTGTCAATGAAAGGATTTGGAGAGAAACCACAAAATGACATCAAAACTGTTCCAGGAAATCCAGATAAAGTGCTTGGATCAATGGGAAATTATATTTTCAAAAAAGAGGTATTATCTGATTTAGATAGTTTAGGTTTAAATGATTTTGGACATGACATAGTGCCTTATTTGCTTGAAAATGGGTATAAGATAAGTATTTATAATTTCAATGAAAATATATTTCCAGGAATTACAGAAGGCGAGATTGGTTATTGGATTGATGTGGGTACAATGGGCAACTATTTTAATGCACACATGGATATTTGCAGCACAACACCCAGACTTAATTTGTTTAATGAAGATTGGCTAATTAGAACAGGAGAAAAAAAGCATGGTGGCGTAAAAGGAGATCATTTAGAATCAAAACTTAAGAATTACTATATACCAAGAGGAGCTATTATAAGTGGTTCATATTTGGATGGTGTTGTTGCTGCTCCATGCGTAATACGTAGTGCAACTCTAAGAGGAGCAGTAATAGGAAATGATGTAGAAATTATTGGGCCTGATGTTCATATTGAAAATGCAATATTAGATGAAGGCTGCAAAATTAATCCTGGAGTTCATATTCATCCAGGTTTACCAGGCCCATGGAAAGAAATTGAGGAAGGCTTAGGTATTTTTTATAATGAAAAATTAAATTTGTATAAATCTAATGACAAAATTATTGTGCCTAAAAATGCAGTTATTTCTCAAAATTTATTTGCTTAACTAAAAACTTCTCAACCAGCCAATTCAGGCTTTACTTTAGCCACAACAAACTTATAGACTTCTACTGCTATCAATACGGTGCTTGATACTAGTATAACATAATTTATACTTTGTTATCTATGTTCCTCATGTTTCGGATGCTCATGTCCTATCTCTTTTCTCTTTTTTAGATGCTCAATATGGGCAACTTTTTCTTTCAGAAATTTATTAAGATTTAATCCATGCTCTTCAATCATTGTAGCTACATGGTGCCCGCCTAAAAAATGCGGCATAAGCACATAAGTTGCACCTGCATCATACAACTTCATTGCTTCATCAATCTGATGAGAAACAACGGTTATAATTGCCCTTTTATTAGACTCCCTGACTTTGTTAATCAACAAAAGATTTGTATCTAAATTATGTATTGTTGAGACAACCATTTTCACTTTTGAAAAGTTTAATTCATTTAGCAATTCAGAATCATCTGCATCACCGTACTTGCAATCAAAACCTTCTTTTGCTAAGTTTATTATTGTTTCTGGATTATAGTCTATGACAAGAAACTTCTTTTTTATTTTTTTAAAAGACTCTAAGATATCATAACCAACTCTGTTATACCCAAAAAGAATGATGTCATAAATTCCATCTTTGTGGTATCTGTGTTCATCAACTTTTTTACCTTTTCTTTCAAATATCCCCAAATATCTTGATAAATAAGGGTATATTTTATTTGCATAAAGTATGAGGTAAGTAGAACCAGCAATAGTTATTAAACCGACAATAGTCACAAGAGACAAGATCTCATTTGTCAGATGCCCTACTTGAACTCCTAATGCAACAAGAATTAAAGAAAATTCACTTATTTGGGCTACTGTCAATCCTGCTAAAAAACTATTTCTTTTTGTGTAGCCGAGCAAACCCATCAATACCATTACTATCAGCGGGTTTCCAATAAGGATGAATAATGAAAATATTATAATAGGGATAATGTATTGGCTTATACTTGCAAAAACCATTTGAGAGCCTAGCAGTACAAAAAAGAGTATAATAAAAAAATCACGCAATGGCTTCATTTTAGAACCAATCTCATAGTGGTATGGGGATAAAGACAAAGTAATACCTGCTAACAGTGCTCCTGCTTCTATTGAAAAATTTAAATAATAAAAAAGAGCGGCTATTGCAAAACACCAGCCCATTGAAAATAATAATAAAAATTCTTGGGACTTAGCAATAAACTGCGTTATCCTGGGAAAAACATAAACGCTTATTAGGAATAATAAAATCAACACAGCTGTGCCTTTTAAAACAGTTTCAAGAGCTAAAGTAGTAAAATTTATTCCAGCAGGAATTGATGAAATGACCATCAAGATGAGTATTGCAATTAAATCCTGAACAATTAAAAAACCAATAGCGATCCTTCCATAGAGAGTTCCCAGGTCTCTCTTATCTGACAAAAGTTTCATAATTATTATAGTGCTGCTAAATGTCAGGGCAATAGCAATATAAATTGAAACTATGGTAGAAAAGCCTAACAACTTTCCTATGAAAAACCCAATTAAAGAAGTGAATATAACTTGGCCAATTCCAGTAATTAAAGAAACCTTGCCAACATCCTTTATTATTCTCGGACTTAAGTTTAATCCTACCATAAATAGAAGCAATGCTATGCCTATATGCGCAAAAGTTGCAAAAGCATCTGTAGATTTAACTATGTCTAGAAAATAAGGGCTTACTATAATGCCAGTTAGAATATAGCCTATAATCAATGGCTGTCTTAACAATCGCATTATACCTGCAACAACAACTGCAATAATGATAATAATGCTTAATTCAATAAATACACTTATAGCCATATTTTACCTCTTGTTAATAGTTTTGCAATAAATCAATCAAACTGCTTGGTGTTACAACACCTACAACTTTTTTGTTATTATCCAAAACTGGAATGTAATGAAAACCTTCTTTATATACTAATTCTATTACTTTGTTAATATGCGCATCAAAGTTTATTGTGGACTTATGCTTGTTTATTAATTCCTTAGCATTCTTATATAAGATTTCTCTTCTGTAACCTCTGTTTAGTATCTTTGTAAGCGGTTCATATTTTACTTGGTGCAAAAACAGTTTGATTATATCTTCATCGCTAATTTCTCCTACAAATCTCTTGTCTTTTGTGATTACTATGCAAACATTTGTATCCTCTCTTTTTAGTTTTTTTATTATTTTACCTGTATCATCATCTGGATAAAGGAATACTGGTTTAATCATAGCATCTTTTGCAGTTAGATTTTTTATGTCTTCAGTCTCAAAAATTGCTAGAGCTCCTTTTTTTCTTAGTTTTTCAGTAAGATTTGTTGATTTCATTTGCTTTGCCTCCTTTATTTGATATATAATTACAGATACATGATATTTAATTTTTTCGGAAGGGTTTTTTATATTTATAACCTTGCAGTCTAATCAAAGTGATTGTTTTTCCTTTTTAATTTGGCAGCATTTCACCAATCTGTTCATTCCTTGTATTAAATTGCTTTGTCAATTCAATTATAATTGCGCCAATGCTGGATAAGGCAACTATAGCCATGAATTCAGCAATTGTAAGCGGAACCATATCTAAATAACTTCCAAATGCAGGAATGAAAATTGATGCTGCAACAAAGAGGAATGAACCCAATACTGCTAAAATCAACCATTTGTTTTTGAATAATCCTACTCTAATTGCCGAGTATATTGTTGAGCGGCATGTAAATGCCTGATAGAGCTCAAACATTGCTACTGTTAGGAATGTAGCTGTTTGAGCCTGTATTAAATTTCCTTTTACAAAATTAAAATAATAAAATACGCTTAATCCGACTATTATTAATGATATTGGATAATAAATTATAAATGGCTTAAGATTATGGTAAATGGGTTCTTTCCGTTTTCTGGGTTTTCTGGACATCGCATTAGGCTCGTAAGGGTCTGAGCTTAAGGCTACTGCCGGCAACCCATCTGTAACTAAATTAATTAATAATATCTGCGTAGCTGTCATAGGCAAAGACCAGCCAAATATGATACTTAGAAATATAATCATTACTTCTCCTATGTTCCCAGAAATCAAATAGCTGAAATATTTCCTTATATTATCATATACTCCA
>JAZDMC010000080.1:0-7875 GCA_043801325.1 Candidatus Woesearchaeota archaeon
CCAAATCAATATTCCATCCTATCAAGGCAGCAACGCCCAACAAAATTATAACTTCAGATATGGAAATTATTACCATAGGTACTGCAATTTGAAGTTTCCTGTATCTTGCAAAAACAACAATTCCAACAGAAAGCAGTGCAAGGAATCCTATAAACACGGCATTTTTTAAAAATTCTTCTCCAAGCAATGGACTTATAGCATCTATTTTTACTATTTCCAGTTTAATAGGCAGCGACCCAGTAATTAGAACTGTCTGCAGTCTTTTCATATTATTCAACGCATTGATAACTGCTTCCTGCTGTGTAGAGCCCATACCCGAGCCTGATATTTGTATTTCTGTTGTTGTGCTTCCTTTTAGGTCTGCGCCTATATTAAGCTCATCCACATTAGTGCCGTCAAGATAAAGTATTAATTTCTCTGAGAGGTAATCATCATCTATTACATCCAGATTCCTTGTTGCATCAGCCTGCCTTTGCGCTGCTTCTGGTGTTATTGCAATTGAAAACCTGAATCTGCAGAATTGCTGGCCGTCTGAAGAGCCGCATCCGGCATTAGGGTCTATTCCTGCGCAATCCGCGCTTCTGCAGACAAAAGTAATATCCTTGCCGCCAACAAAAATAGTTTCATTGGCTATTTGCGCCTCAAATTTTCCTTGTTTTGCCAGTAAATTTCTGATTTCCTCTTCATTTGCTCCTGCTATTTCAACTAAAATGTATTGGTTTCCCATTAAGTCGCTTGCATCTCTTATTACTAAGTCGCTTAAACCATAAACATTAAGCCTTTCTTTCAGCGTATCAATCAAAAAGCCCATATCTTGCTGGGATACTTGAGTCTCTGGCTGCAATAAAACACGAGTGCCGCCTTGTAAATCAAGGCCTTTCTTTATGTTTGTTGTAGGAGCATTAAAAACAGTTATCCCAATATCTTCAGTGCCTTTGCTTATTATTTCTGTTTTTGGAACTTCGACTGTCTTCTTTATTGTTTTATTTATCTCAACTAATGTCCCATTCACAGTTTCATTAACCCTTACAATTTCCTCCACAACTTTTTTGACCTTTTCATCTAATTCTATTATCTCTATATTCTCCCTGGTCATCAGCCTGTAAAGCCCCTTATTTGTCTTTATCTGGACTGACTGATTTGAAGTTAATGCATTAATGTAATCATAATACTCTTCTATACTATTAATGGGTATGTTGTCAATTGCCAGTATCCTTTCCCTATTAACTGGTTTTACAGTTGGCAACGGCTGCCGAATTCCAGCTTCTGTCGCAGAGCTGTTTGTAATCACATTCCTTATTACAACTCCTTCAATTCCAGGTCTTGGGCTGATTGCAACTACTGCAAGAACTATGGCAACCAGTAAAATTATTACTCTTACATTTGTAAATATTTTTTTTAGCTTAAGGTTCATTTTGTATATTTATTGCTTTCTTAGCTTTTCTTTCCAAATATAATCTTAAGATTCCAACATTCTGGATCCATGTGTTAACCAAGTCAACTAGTAATCCAATCAGTAAAATAGTCATGATTTGCCTTATTACTTCTGACTGGGTAAATACCAATGCTACACTTATCGCAATTATTGTAGTTGCTGACATCATAATTCCTGTCTTTAAAGCTCCATAAATCCTTTCCATCTCTGTTCCTTCCCTTCTTTTCAAAAGCCTTGTTGACAGTAAAATATCTGTATCAACAGAATAACCAATAAGCATTAAGAACGCCGCAATCCCTGCGCTGCTTATTTTTATGTCAAGTAAATTTACTATTGATAACGTAATCAATATATCCGAGAAAACTGCTAGAATAACTGCTGCGCTTGGAACAAATGTCCTGAAATAAAGAAAAACAACTATTGCCATCAATAAAAATGCTATCAGCAGTGCTATGATTACTTCTTTGAAAAAAGAAGCGCCTAAACTTGACCCGATAATCTCAACAGAGTAATTCTTTGATGTTAGTTTAACATTCAATGCTTTGCCTATCTCTTCTACCAGGCTATCAGCCTGCTCTTTTTCAATATCTGCTTCAACAATCACTCCAACTTGCTTTCCAAATTGGCTTATAGCTTTTGTTGATATGTCATTTTCAGGAAATTTTAAGGAAATAGCATCTTTTAAATGTAGAATATCCATCTGCTGCTCTGTCTGGACTGTTATTGTAACACCGCCCTTTAAACTGACATCCTTATTGATAAAATCTCCAGTAGAAGCAACTTTAATCCCAATTAGCACTATTGCTATCAAAAGCAGTGTAAACGGTATTATTAGAAGTTTCTTATACTGCCCTTCATATACTCTTTTTATCCCAGAGAACCTACTCTTAACCTCATTACTTTCTATATTATCTTCCATAATGCTAAAAAAGAAAAGAAGGGTTTTTATAAACGTTTTGGAATTTTAATTGAAATTTTTATAAGAACCCTTGCACCAACCCTAAAAACACATGAAACCCGTCAAACCCAGGCAGAGGAATCATATTAAAGATAAAGAAAAACATATTCAGTTTTGCCATCATGCCTATGGTTGTATAATATTTTCTCTTAACAAGACCATATTTTATCAAAGACATACCACCTAGCCATAAAGTAAGATTAAGCAAAGGCCCTGCAAATGCAACCATTGATGATGCCAGTGGGCTTAAAGCGCTATGGCTAACATAGCCTCCTACAAAGAAAAGAATTGGAAAATTAAGGTGTATTAGCAATATTACCAACAAATACATCCCATACGGAATTCCAAACAAAGATGGTGCATGCAGTGTTGCGCTCGCTCCAAATCCCATTGCTACAAACTTATGTGCCAATTCATGCAGCACAACAGCAGGAGCAGCAATTATTGCCCCATACTTAATATCCTCCAATAACGCATTTTTCTTATAATAAGTTAAAGGGTCATAACCCTCTTGAGGTGCTCTCTTAAAAAACTTCGAGAAAATATAGCCTATTGCAATTGTCATTACTATTATATCTGCTATTTCTCCGATTGTTATCAAAGCCATGGAATTATGTATATTAGCCAGATTTTTATAACTTTTCTTTTTTGCTTAAATTATCCGTATTATACGCTAATATCTTATACGCTAAACTAGCATTTACGCATTAATATCCTAAATAGAATGAGTTAAACCATATACATAAAATTTAAATACTATGTTCATACCTTTTTTTAAGTTCTTACATGAAAAAATATGTTTATCTGTTTGAGGAAAGCAAAGCAACACCTAAAAATATATTCTTATTAGGTAACAAAGGGGCACAATTAGCAGAAATGACTTCAATAGGGCTAAAAGTTCCACCTGGGTTTACAATAACTACTGAAGCATGTAAAGAATTTTACAAAAGAAGGCAAATTTGGCCTAAAGATTTAGAAAGGCAAATAGAAAAGAAAATAAGGCAAATAGAAAAGAAAACAGGCAAGAAATTTGGAGACAAAAAAAATCCACTGCTTGTCTCAGTTCGTTCTGGTAGTTATGTCTCAATGCCAGGGATGATGGACACGGTTCTTAATCTTGGGTTGAATGATGAAACTCTCCGAGGATTTGCTAATCAGACAAATAATGAAAGAGCAGCATATGACGGCTATAGGAGGCTTATTCAAATGTTTGCTGAAGTTGTCATGGGTGTTGACCATTCTGAGTTTGAGAAAGTAATTGAAAATATGAAAGAGACTAAAGGCATACAGTATGATACAGAACTGTCTACAGAAGACTTAAAAAAACTTGTAGAGGAGTACAAGAACATAACTAGAAAAAATGCAAAAGAAAATTTTCCAACTGATGTGTTTGAGCAGCTTAAACTGTCCATTAATGCGGTTTTTAATTCATGGAACAGTAAAAGAGCGGTTGTGTACAGGAGACTAAATAAGCTGAGAGATGATGCTGGAACAGCTGTTAATATACAAGTCATGGTTTTTGGTAACATGGGTAATGATTCTGGAACAGGCGTTGGTTTTACACGAGACCCATCCACAGGAGAAAAAAAATGCTATGGCGAGTATTTAATCAATGCTCAAGGTGAAGATGTAGTAGCAGGAATGAGGACACCAAAACCTATTAGCGAGATGAAAAAGGAGTTACCTAAGGTACATAAAGAACTTATGACAATCTATGATATTCTTGAGAAACATTATAAAGACATGCAGGACTTTGAATTTACAATTGAAAAAGGAAAGCTCTACATATTGCAAGCAAGAGCAGGAAAAAGAACTGCGCAGGCTGCAGTTAAAATTGCAGTTGATATGTTTAATGAGAGGTTAATAGATAAAAAAACAGCAGTTTTAAGGGTAAAACCAGACCAGATTAATCAGTTACTTCATAAGCAGATCGACCCTATTGCAAATCAAAAATCAGAGATAATTGCAAAAGGCTTGTCCGCCTCTCCAGGTGCAGCTGTTGGGAAAGCTGTTTTTACTGCTGAAAAAGCTTATGAATTTGCTGAAAAGGGGGAACAAGTAATTTTAGTCAGGACAGAGACAAGCCCCGAAGATATAGAAGGAATGAATTCTGCGCAAGGGATTTTAACTGCCCGCGGTGGGATGACGTCTCATGCTGCTGTAGTAGCGAGAGGTATGGGAAAATGTTGTGTTGCAGGATGCCAAGACATTAAGGTACATGAAGCTAAATGCGAATTTATAACAAAAAATGGTGTTGTAATAAAAGAGGGTGACTGGATTAGCTTGGATGGAAGTGAAGGCATAGTTATCAAAGGCAAAATACCGACTGTCGAGTTGAAATTAAAAGGCGATTTTAAAAAAATAATCAAATGGGCCGATGAATTTAGAAAATTAGGTGTAAGAACTAATGCAGATACCCCATCTGATGCAAAAAAGGCTCGCGAATTTGGTGCAGAAGGCATTGGATTATGCAGGACAGAGCACATGTTTTTTGAAGGAGATAGGATTAAGGCAGTAAGAGAAATGATTTTAGCCGGAACAGAAGAAGGGCGAAGAAAAGCTTTAGCTAAACTTGAGCCAATGCAAAGAAAAGATTTTATTGAAATTTTTAGGGTTATGGGGGGTTTGCCTGTCACAATAAGGTTATTAGACCCGCCATTGCACGAGTTTTTGCCAACTACAGATAAGGATATCAAAGAGTTAGCTAAGAGCATGGGAATTCCAGAAACAAAATTGAAAAATGTTGTTCATAGCCTGCATGAAGTTAACCCGATGCTGGGGTTTAGGGGGTGTAGATTAGGTATAGTATACCCAGAAATAAATGAAATGCAGGTAAAGGCAATTTTTGATGCTGCTGTATGGTGCAAAAAAATTGGCATAGATGTCAAGCCAGAAATCATGATCCCTGTTCTTGGCCATGTAAATGAGATGAAGGTAATGAAGGATTTGGTTGAAAAAATTGCAAAACAAGTAATGGGCAAAGCTAAAGTAGATTACTCAGTAGGTTGCATGATTGAACTGCCAAGGTCCTGTGTAACAGCTGATAAGATTGCAGAGTATGCAGAATTCTTTTCATTTGGAACAAACGATTTAACCCAGACTGTTTTTGGATTCAGTAGGGATGATGCTGGTAAGTTCATTCCAGCTTATGTTGAAAAAAGAATTTTAGAAGATGACCCTTTTATTACAATAGATCAGGATGGTGTTGGTGAATTTATAAAAATGGCTGTTAAAAAAGGCAGAAAGATAAACAAACACCTAAAGATTGGAATCTGCGGTGAGCAAGGTGGAGACTCAAGTAGTGTAGAATTCTGCCACAAAGTTGGATTAGATTATGTAAGCTGTTCTCCTTATAGGATTCCTGTTGCTAAGTTAGCTGCTGCCCATGCTGCCTTGAATTATAAAAAATTCAAATAATCCTCTTAGATTTTAAAATTTTTATTGCCCTAATATCTTATAGAAATCAAACAAAACCCTGTCAACACCTTTAACTAGCTCAAAACCAGAGCCTTCTATAACTATGCAGTTATTGTTATAGTAAACTCGTGTAATATTTGCTTCCTTTACGTACAAAACAACTTTGTCAGTATTCTCGCAAGTTATTATCGGCCTGTCTTTGCAAATCTTTGTTTCATTCCTGTCGCATGCAGCAATCGGTTTCTTGAAGAACACGCTTGTCATATGCTGGTTAAAATCTCCAATAGCAGCAGCAACATAGGAAAATTCATTTCCTTTAGGGTTAAAAGTTACATAGTAGTCCTCAGCGCTATTAAACAGCTTTGTGTCAAGCAAACCGCCAATATTTACTGATTCAACTTCCTTTGGGCCATACCTGAATTGGATGTTATAAAATCTTGATCCTCCTGGACTCATCAACTGGGTATACCATGAGTTATCAAACCTGACAAAAGAATACCCGCTGTAAAGATAGCCCTGCGTGTCCTTCAATTTTCCTTTTAGATTCCACGCATGCAGCTCATCAAGAGTTTCTGGAACTTTTTGTGTAAATAAGCCTAAACTAAAAATAATAGCAAAGCTTACAACCACCAAAATTACCCCTATTATCAATATCCTGTCAGACTTAAGTTTGGCCTCCTCTACAACTTCATCTTTGGCCTCAACCTTCTCATCTAGCATCTCTTCTATCTCATTTTTCTTTTTTTCATACTCTTTTTTGCTTATAACCCCATCATCAAAGCTTTTCTCTAATTTTTTTAGTTTTATATCTTTCATTTAATTACCCTTAGTATGCCATAAACCAATCTGTCCTTAATCCTCAAAACATCAATGCCGCTTGAAGCTTCTGCTATCATACAATCACCATCCAGATAAACCTTTGTTTCATTAGAACTTTTGAAATAAATCACTGGAACAAAATTAGAGGAATCTTCGCATGTTATGACATCAAAATTATTGTTTTTAGTTGTAAAGCCATTCCTTGCAAACAAGCCAAAATTATTCAGCGTAATGCTCATCTGGTATTCCGCCAGTGCAATATCTTCTGCAAACGTATCATTAAAGTCAGAGGTTGCATCAATCTCAATGACACCCTTTAATCTTTCAATCAGATTGCCATCAACAGGTATAATCTCAACATCACTTGGAAAATATGTAAACATAGCTTCACGCCCATCCACATTTACTGACAAGAAACTGCCTTTGTTTACAAACTTAAAACCATTATACCTCATTGTCTCTGCACTATCACCATCTCCCCAAAAGATAACGCCAAAAACGCTGAAAACCATTATAAAGCCAATAAAATAAACTAGAAACTTACTGCCCTTCTTTTCCTCCCTATGGCGCCTCATAAAAAAAAGCAAACTTCATTTGTATTTAAAGGTTTTTGTACAAATAGCAACTGGTGCTGTGCTAACTTAGGGGAGGCAGTTGCGAGCAAAGTTTTGCTTTGCATGTCACTAGATGCTGGAGCAAGCAAATAACCTAAAAAAACACAAAGTTTTTAAAATATTTCCCAAATCTCAAATTTATGACTTTATCTCTAAAAGATTACAGAAATATTGTAGGGGAAGAATTAATCCAAAAAATCTATGAAGAAGCCGCGCCATTAGAAAAAAAGCATATTGAACACGTCAACTCAACTTTTTATGGCGGAGGAGTTGCAGAAATCTTAAATAGCTTAATATTGCTGATGAATGATGTGGGCATAAAAACAGGATGGCGTTTGCTAAAAGGCAGTCCAGACTTTTTTAATGTCACAAAGAAATTCCATAATGCGCTTCAAGGATCAAACATTTTGCTGAGTGAAGCTAAGAAAAGGATTTATTTGGAGACCAATCTGATAAACTCTATAATTATGCATATTGGATTTGCTGATTGCATTGTAATACACGATCCGCACCCGCTGCCTTTAATAAACTTTTATGAAAAAAAACAGCCATGGATTTGGCGCTGTCATGTTGATTTAAGCGCTCCAAACCCGGTGCTTTGGAATTATCTGAAACAATTTCTTGAAAAATAT
>JAZDMC010000084.1:0-2520 GCA_043801325.1 Candidatus Woesearchaeota archaeon
TTCTGCCATAGCCAGTTAAATGGCTAGTTAGCTATATAAACTTTTCTTTTTTCAAGGGATTTGTAAAATCTTGCTTTATTTTCTCCTATAAGGCCCTATTAATTCTGCCTGCTCTATAATATGGCCGTCCATTGCAGATTCTAAATTTTCTTTAGTCGAACCTTCCCTAAGGTCCAGCATTGCGTCCAGAGCGTAAAGCTTGAAAATATAACTATGAGTTCCGGAAGGCGGGCATGGGCCACCATAACCCATCTTTCCAAAACTTGTTTTTCCCTGCATGCCTTGAGGCTCTGTGCCTTTTGCTATTGTTTTTGTGTCTGGGGGAATATTCCATACAACCCAATGAACCCATGTTCCTGCAGGAGCATCAGGGTCATCCATAATTAAAGCCAGACTTTTTGCATTCTCCGGAACATCTTCTATGTTTAATTCCGGAATGATATTTGCGCCATCGCAAGTATATTCAGATGGCATTTCCTTATTATTTTCAAATGCCGGACTTGTTAATTTCATTTTACCAACCCCTCCTGTTATTTTCATATCTTCCTGAATTTCTTCTGTTTTGGCATTGCAGCCAATGATAACCATTAAAAGTATAATTAGCACTAACAGCTTCATAACATGGCTGTAGTTTTTACTTATAAAAATTTTTTCTTTTTTATGCTGCAATTACATTTCCAGAAATCAATTTTGATTTAGAATTCTGCCAAGCTCTTCTATTTTCTCAGCATATTTTGCAAAATCTCCCTGGGTTAAAGCTTCCTGGGCTTCTTTATACACTTCCGAAGCTTCATTAAATTTTTCAGATAATGTTTCAGGTATTTTTGTAACTTCTCCTTTTTCCTTTGCTTTTTCTACCTTTCCTTTGAAAATAACTTCAAGAGCTTCTTCAAGAGTTTCCTGCATTGTTACTTTGTCGTCATATGCGACAATAACTCTTTTGAGCTGCGGCAAGGCTCCTCCAGCAGAAGCTTTAAGGTATACTGGCTCAATATAAAGAAAACTTTCTTCTATTGGTATTGTTAAAAGATTTCCCCTGATTACTTCTGAGCCCTGCTGACCCCATAATGTCAATAGCTGGGAAATTTCAGTGTCCTGGTCTATCCTGGCTTCTATCTGCATCGGCCCATAAGTAAGCTCTTGTTTGCTCAGCCTGAAAACTTCTAACTTTCCGTACTCATCAGGATCTGAATGGGCTACAAACCATGCAATCATATTTTCTTTTCCACGCGGAATTAATGGTGTAATAAGGTAGAATCCCTCTTTTTTTGCATCCGGAAGTTCAAGAATGATATAATATGGCCTAAGCTCAATTTCATTGTTGCTATAAATTTCATTTGGAGTTCTCCAAACATCTTCTTTGTTATAGAAAACCTGCGCATCTTTCATATGGTACGTACCATATATCTGGGTTTGTATCCTCATTAAGTCTTCTGGATACCTAAGGTGTTCCTTTAAGCCATCAGGCATATCTTCAAAATTTTTAAAAAGCTGAGGGAATATTTTTGCATAATTTTGTATTAAAGGATCTTTTTTATCTATAACATAAAAATCTATATTTCCATTGTAAGCGTCTATAACAACCTTAACAGCATTTCTAATGTAGTTAATGCCAATATTCTTCTCACTATACGGGAATTCGCTTGATACTGTGTAAGCATCAATTATCCAAAACAGTTTGCCATCATTAATAACAATATAAGGATCGGAGTCATATTTTAGGAAAGGAGCTAAAGCCGATGCTCTTTCAACAATATTCATTTTAAGCAGGAGCTTGCTGTCTTTTGTGATAGCGCTTGATACAAATAAATTAATAGAACCAAGCTTAAGCGAGAAAACGGCCTTTCTTAACATGTTTGAAAGTTTAATGCCGTCATTGCCATCATATGCAGCAAAAACATTTTCATTTCCCAGAGGGTAATCAAATTCATTTGCTTTTGTGTTTACTGCAATAAAATCAGTTGACTGTTCTCCAAAATAAATTCTTGGCTGTGTTATTTTTAATTCCGCATATTCTGTTTTTGGCGGAATATCCTTAACAAACAGCTCTGGAAGGCCCTCATTGCTTACCTTGTTAACAGGACTTACAACTGCCCCATATCCGTGAGTATATACTAATTTTTCATTAACCCATGTTTTTGCTTTAGTAGCCAGCTGGTTCTGGTCTAATTCCCTTGGAGAAATCATCAACTGCCTGAGTTTATTATTAATTTTATACCTATCCACATCTACATCAAGGAAATCATAATATGTCCTGAAAAGCTGTATCTGCTTGTATGTTGTCAATAAAGGTCTCCAGTCCCATAATCTCACATTATCCATAGTTGCCTTGTTTTTATTAATATCATCAATAGTGAGGTTATAAGTCACTGGAAAATCCCTTGTATAGACATTTGTAAGGCCATACGCAAACAATGTATGCTTAATGTTTTGCTCTATGTAAGGCTCTTCAAGGTTAAACTCATTCGGCTGGACATAAAGGCTTTGCACTACAGCTGCTACAATATTTCCTCCGAAAGA